>CAZFAW010000024.1:0-14411 GCA_964517015.1 uncultured Chryseobacterium sp. | reverse complement strand
CGCATGCAGGGCGTGAAGATCAACGACAAGCACTTCGAGGTGATCGTGCGCCAGATGATGCGGAAGGTGGAGATCATCGATCCGGGCGATACGCGCTTCCTCGAAGGCCAGGCCGTGCACAAGGCCGATTTCATGGAGGAGAACGACGACATGTTCGACAAGATGGTGGTGACCAACGCCGGCGACAGCGGCGAAATGAAGGAGGGACAGATCATCACCATGCGCAAACTGCGCGACGAGAACAGCGCGCTGAAGCGCAAGGACGCCAAGCTGGTGGAAGCCCGCCGCGCGACCCCCGCCACCAGTCGCCAGCTTCTCATGGGCATCACCCGTGCTTCGTTGCAGACCGACAGCTGGATCAGTGCCGCCTCCTTCCAGGAGACCACCAAGGTGCTGAACGAAGCCGCCGTGAACGCCAAGGAAGACAACCTGAACGGCCTGAAGGAGAACGTGATCGTCGGGCACCTGATCCCCGCCGGAACCGGCAGTCGCCGCTTCCAGAAGGACGTGGTGTACAACAAGGACGAGTACACGCGCCTGCTGGCCGAACGCCTCACCGAACAAGAGGTCGAGTAACACACCAACCACGTGCTGCCCCCGCCGCGGCCGCCCATGGCGGATCCCGGCGGGGGCGCATCATTCCGGATCACCATGGCAGACGAAAAGGACAAGGCCCGCCCCGCAAACCAGCTGAACATCGAGATCAGCGAAGAGGTGGCCGATGGCGTTTACAGCAACCTGGCCATCATCACCCACAGCAACTCCGAATTCGTGCTCGATTTCGTGCGCGTGATGCCCGGCGTGCCCAAGGCCAAGGTGCGCGCCCGCATCCTGCTCACGCCCCAGCACGCCAAGCGCCTCATGCGTGCCCTCGCGGACAATGTGCACAAGTACGAGCAGGCGCACGGGGCCATCCGCGAGAGCGAAATGCCGGAGATCCCCATGAACTTCGGCGGGCCCACCGCGCAGGCGTGATCCTTGCCCGGCGCAGGATCCGATCGGAACTTGAGCCCGACATGCGTACCGCTTTCCGTGCTCCCTTGCTCCTGGCGCTGGCCGTGCTGGGGCATGCCCATGCGTTGAACGCCCAGGAATTGCACGGGGCATTGACCTTTCCGGCCGGGGCACGGCAGCGCATCGTGCTGTGGGCCACCTTGGGGTCGGAGCATGTGCGCTTCGATTCCACCACCACCGATGCGAACGGACGGTTCGCCTTCGCCGCCAAGTCCTTCCCTCTGGGCTTCTACCAGCTCTCCGTGAACGACAGCGACCGCGTTGACCTCACCCTGGACCCCGGGGAAAAGGAGGTGCACGTGGAAATGATGGGAACACCGTTGCAGAACAACCTGCTGGTACGCCACAGCGAGGAGAACAAGCGACTTTGGGCCTACAAGATGATCAGCCGCGAAGCGCAGGCGGTACAGAACGCTGCTCGGCAGGAGCGCATGTCCTTGCAGCCCACCGAGGTCATGCGCATGCGTGCGCTCGATAGCATCCAGTACACCTCGCAGCTCCGGCAGCAGGAACTGCTCACGCAATTGCTCAGTGGTGCGCCGCGCAGCTATTTCGCCCGCACCGTGGGGGCCAGTCGCATGCTCGATGTGGCCATGCGCGATGGGTCGAGCACCATGGCGGCCGGTTTCCCGTTCGGCGATCCCGCCATGCTGCGCAGTTCGGTCTACGATAAGGCCGTGGGCATCTATCTGCAGGCAGCACCACCGCATAGCGAAAAGGAGTTCTACGCCCGGGTCGATTCGCTCGTGCTGCTCGCTTCCGGGGATCCCGGGTGCAGGATGCACGTGGTCGCGCTGCTGGTGGACATGTTCGCGACCTACGGCCCGGACCTGGCGCTCCAACACGTGGTCGATACCCACATCGCAGGGCACGATCCAGCGGAACTGCCCCCGGGGATCCTGGCCCGCGTGAAGGACCTCCTTGCCACCACCACCGGTGCGATCGCGCCGGATGTGGCCCTGCCCCGGCTCGAAGGGGACAGTGTGCACGTGTCCGACCTGGTGAAAGGGAACCGCTACACCGCCCTGTTCTTCTACGCCAGCGGCTGCGACCATTGCCACCAGCAGATGCCCGTGTTGCTGAACACCTACGCGAACTACCGCCCCAAGGGCTTCGGCGTGGTGGGCATTGCACTGGACACGGACACCACCGAATTCCTGAACACCATCAAGGACCAGCATCTGTCCTGGCCGTGCTTCAGCGAGTTCCAGGCGTGGGGATCGCCTGCGGCAAAGGCGTTCCATGTATCGGCCACACCGGGTTTCTACCTGCTGGATCCGCAGCGGCGCATCGTGGCCAAGCCGGTGGATGCCGCCGAGCTCGACGCCTTGCTCCCGGACCTGTTCCGTCAGTGATCCAGCGAAAAGGTCCACGAGACGTGGTCCTTGGGCCAGCCCAGCGAAGGAGGCTCCTGCGCGAACAGACCGAACACGGTGGATCCCGAGCCGCTCATGGCGGCATACCATGCACCGGCCTGCAGAAGGCGTTCCTTCACTGCGCCCACCACCGGGTGCATGCGCGCGACCGGACCTTCCATCACGTTCACCACGGTTTGCTGCCAGCGGGATCGATCGCGCGCGAGCGCGGCCGGAAGATCGACCGTATTCCCTGTGGGGGTCGTGCTCCGGTACACTTCCGCCGTGCTCACGTGCACGCCCGGGTTCACCAGCATGAGCCATGTGCCTTCCAGGTCAAGGGGGATCGGGGTGAGGCGCTCGCCACGGCCTTCGGCCAGCTGCGGGGCGGGTTCCAGGAAGAAGGGGCAATCGCTGCCCGCTCGGGCCGCCCATTCGTACAGGCGTGCCTTGCTCGTGCGAAGGCCCAGTGCGCGATCCAGCAGCAAGAGCATCTGCGCGGCGTCGCTGCTGCCGCCGCCCAGCCCTGCCCCGGTGGGGATCGCCTTGTGCAGGTGCACGCGAAGCCCGGGCAGTGCGTGCACTTCCTCCACCGCCCGGATCGCCTTCATGCACAGGTCGTCGGTGATGGCCCCTTCCACGGGAATGCCCGATCGCGTGAAGCGCACTTCGCCCGGGGCGAGCGAGGGATCGACCACGGCCTCGAGCACGTCGCACAGGGGAATGGGCACCAGTACGCTCTGGATGTCGTGGTAGCCATCGGGACGCTTGCGCACCACGTTCAGCCCGAGGTTGATCTTGGCCTGCGGGAATACGATCATGGGTGGGCGAACGTACTGGATCGACAGGCAACATGCATTCGAGCATGGTAGTTTCGGCGCTCCCGTTCGGACCTTCCGTGCTGAAACACGTTCTCACACGCGCGCTGGCCCCGGTGCTCTTGCTCTCCGCCGGGGCCTGCCGCCATGAAACGGATGCAGCTGCGGTCGATGCAGCCTTGTTCAGGGAAGCCACGGCCGAAGGATCCATCTATTATTCGGGAACACCCGGGATCACGCTTCCCGACGATGCAAGTCCCCACGGCCCGTTCCGGGTGCGCTTCAATTCCATTGCCCAGACCGCCTTGGACACCACCGGTAGGTTGCCCGTTGATGGGGAATTCCCGGCAGGGTCCGTGATCGTAAAGGACCTGTACGAGGGCACATCGGTCCACCAATACGCCGTAATGAAGAAGGATCCCGATGCGCCGTTGGCAGGCAGCGGCTGGCTTTGGGCGGAACTCGCTCCCGATGGCGCGGTGATCTTCAGTGCCTCCCGCCGGGGCGATGGCTGCATTCCCTGCCACTCACAGGGGCTTTCGCGCGACCTGGTCCGGGTCTTTGACCTGCATTGATGGTTCCACCGGCCATCTAACTTCGCCAGCCCCGGTCGCCGACCGGCATCACCCTCTCCGCATGCAGACCTTCCTCGAGTTCGAGAAACCCGTCCAGAACATCATCGAGCAGATCGAGAAGTTGAAGGATGTGGCGCAGCAGAGTCCGGTGGACATGGGTTCCACCTTGAAGGACCTGGAAAAGAAGCTCGTCCAAACGCGCAAGGAGATCTACAGCAAGCTGACCCCCTGGGAACGGGTGCAGGTGAGCCGGCATCCCGACCGGCCCTACACGCTCAAATACATCGAGAAGCTCACCGACGGCACCTTCATCGAGTTGCATGGCGATCGAACGGTGAAGGACGACAAGGCCATGGTAGGCGGTTTCGGCCTGGTGGAAGGGCGATCCGTGATGTTCGTGGGCCAGCAAAAGGGCATCAACACCAAGATGCGGCAGTACCGGAACTTCGGCATGGCCAATCCCGAGGGCTATCGCAAGGCGCTGCGCTTGATGAAGCTGGCCGAGAAGTTCAACAAGCCCGTCGTCACCTTCATCGATACGCCGGGTGCCTACCCCGGTCTTGAAGCCGAAGAGCGCGGGCAGGGCGAGGCTATCGCGCGCAACTTGTTCGAGATGGTGCAGCTGAAAGTGCCCGTGATCTGCGTGATCATCGGTGAGGGCGCTTCGGGCGGTGCGCTGGGCATCGGTGTGGGCGACAAAGTGCTCATGCTCGAGAACACCTGGTACTCGGTGATCAGCCCGGAATCCTGCTCCTCGATCCTCTGGCGCAGCTGGGATTTCAAGGAACAGGCGGCCAAGGCGCTGAAGCTCACGGCCGAGGACATGCTGGCCAACAAGCTGATCGACGGGATCATCCCCGAACCTGTGGGCGGCGCTCATGCCGACATCGACGAGGCCACCAGCATCGTGAAGCGCGAGGTGGTGAAGCACCTGGACAAGCTCAGCAAGACCGACCCCGAAAAGCTGGTCGAGCGTCGCATCGCCAAGTTCTGCGACATGGGCGTGGTGCTGAAGGCGAAGTAGTCCTCAGGGATCCTTGTTCAACCAGGCCAGCAGGCGGATCGGAACCGCTGGCAACTGGACGCTTCCGATCACGGCGCCCGTGCTGGCGTTGAACACATGCACCATGTCGCCCACAGCGGCATACGCCACCTCATTGGCGGCATCGTAGGCCAGATGATCGGCTACCAGACTTGATAGGCTCGTAGCACTGGTGCTGCCGGAATAGCGCTTCACCCCTTCGTCCAGCGCCAGCAGGAACTCCCCGCTGCCGATCGGGCAGACATCGTGGAAGGTCTGACCCGGAAAGGTGATCGGCTCCCAGGGGGAAGATCCGTCGAGCGCTTCCACATGCACTGTGGCTCCGCTTGCATCGTTGCCGAAGTCGACCAGTCCGTCGCCCAACGCGCCGAGCGCCACGCTCTCGTGATCGGTCGTGTGCACGTTGAACTGGGCGCCGGACTCCCGCCAGTAGACCACCAGCGAACGCGAACCAAGGGTGATGTCCTGCTGGGCACTGAGCACATGGTCGGGCAGCACGGCAAAGGCGAGGGGCCGCGAGCCTTCGATCGCCAAGGCCGCAGCACGCTGACCTCCACCGGTGCTGAAAGCGCGGATCCGTCCATCTTCCTGTGCGACCCAGAGCCAGCGCGCTGCCGGGTCGAAGGTCATGGCTCGGAACCAGGGCAGGCCGCCGATGTTCTCGTTGGCGATCTGCCAGCGAGTGGTGCCCGTGAGCAGATCGATCGCGAGGAGGGGACCTGTGTCCGTACCTCCGATGAAAAGCAACCGCTCGTACTGGTCGATGGCTGCGGTTCCGGCATCTTGTGTCAGGCTCAGGAAGGTGCTCACCGCCAGGGTGCTATCGACCCGGTAGACGGTGGTGGAAGATCCTGCGGAGGCGATGGCGAAGAGCCCCTTGAAGCGCAGTGGGACCCCCGTGACGCCCAGGTCGGCAAAGGCGCGGCCATCGTTGGTGCCGTCCGTGGCGCGGGCCAGCACGGAATAGTCCCCGGTGCGGATGCGTTCGTCGGTGATCGAGAGCGGAAAATCCACTGTGGCGGAGCTGGATCCGATCGTGATCGAAGCCGTGTTCGAGATGGCCGAACCTTTGGCGTCGATCACCTGCACGGTAAGACCTTCCACGATGTGATTATCGCTCATGCTCACGCGCACCGTGATGTTCCCGGGCACCACCACCGGCTGGGCCCCGTCGATGGCGAGGATCTCCACGTTCGGCGCGGTCGTATCCGCGTCCTTCTTGCACGATACGAACGATAGGGCCATCAACAGCGCGAGCAGCGCGGAATGTTCATAGCCGAACGCGCGATGCCCGCGCCGGGAGCGGCGCAGCGGCGGGCACCGGAACTTGTTCACAACAGCAATGTTAACGCCCGGCTGATCACTCTTGGTGGGGCTACCTTTTCACCCACGTGTGCGGGGATACATTTGGCGCCCTTTCGGGTGGCCACCTCCCCACGGCGTCGCCCGCAGTACCATGTCCGAACCGTTCGCCACACGCACCACCGAGCGCCGCCGCCGAACCGCCGGTGCCTTGATCGATACCGCCCTGGAGGCGGGCAAACTTCCCCCACAGGCCCCTGAACTCGAACAAGCCGTGCTCGGCGCGCTCATGCTGGAGCGCAACGCGGTGAACGAGGCCATCGATATCCTGCGACCGGAGAGCTTCTATGTGGAGGCCCACCAGAAGATCTTCGATGCCATCCAGGGCCTCTTCCGCGAGGACCAGCCCATCGACATTCTCACTGTCACCCAGGAACTGCGGAAGCGCGGCGAGCTCGACATCGTGGGCGGTCCGTTCTACATCAGCCAGCTCACCAACAAGGTGGCCAGCAGCGCGAACGTGCAGTACCATGCGCGCATCATCAGCCAGAAGCACATCCTGCGCGAGCTGATCCGGATCAGCAGCGAGACCATGCGCGACTCGTACGATGAGACCAGCGACGTGTTCGACCTGCTGGACAAGACCGAGCAGGAGCTCTACGCGATCACCAGCGGCAACCTGAAGCGCAACTACGCCAGCATGAGCGACCTGCTGGGCGATGCCATCACGCAGATCGAGGGTGCCAAGAACAGCAGCGGTGGTGTGAGCGGCGTGCCCACGGGCTTCATCCGCCTGGACAAGATCACCGCGGGCTGGCAGCGCAGCGACATGATCATCGTGGCCGCGCGCCCCGGCATGGGCAAAACGGCGTTCGTGCTCAGCATGGCGCGAAACATCGCCGTGGAGCACAAGAAGGCCGTGGCGGTGTTCAGCCTGGAAATGAGCAGCACCCAGCTCGTTACGCGCTTGATCGCCAGCGAAGCGGGGATCGCCAGCGAGAAGCTGCGCAAGGGGGAACTGAGCGAGGCCGAGTTCGCGATCCTGCACCAGCATATCAGCCGGTTGGACAAGGCCCCGATCTTCATCGACGACACGCCCGCGCTGAACATCTTCGAACTGCGCGCCAAGTGCCGCCGCTTGAAGGCCCAGCACAATGTGGAGCTGATCGTGATCGACTACCTGCAGCTCATGACCAGCGGCAGCGACAACCGCGGCGGGAACCGGGAACAGGAGATCAGCCAGATCAGCCGTTCCATCAAGAGCATCGCCAAGGAACTCGATGTCCCGATCATCGCCTTGAGCCAGTTGAGCCGCGCCGTGGAGACCCGTGGCGGTGACAAACGCCCGCAGTTGAGCGATCTTCGCGAATCCGGGGCCATTGAACAGGACGCCGATCTGGTATGCTTCCTGTACCGCCCCGAGTATTACAAGATCCTGGAAGACCACTATGGCAGCACCCTGGGCATCGGCGAGGTCATCGTGGCCAAGCACCGCAACGGTGCCCTCGATACCGTGCTGCTGCGCTTCATTCCCGAACTGGCCAAGTTCGCCGACCTGGATACCAACGCAGGCTTCCAGGGCGTTACCGGCTCCGACGACCAGGGCAACCGCACCATCACGCGCCCCTCGCGCATGAACGATGAGCCCGACGACGAGATCGCTCCTTTCTGACCGCTCCCGCGGGATCCTGCTTGCGCTGCTGTTCCTGCTGCCCGCATGGACCTGGGCCAGCAAGCTGCTCATTCCCATGGACAACACCCAGCGCGACCACCTGAAAGCCTACGGCATCGCCTACTGGACCCTGCAGCGCGATGTGACGGTGGAGTGGCTGCTGAACTACCGCGGCGGCAGTTTCCTGATCGCCCACCTGCCCACCCTGGAACAGGAATGCGTGATCCGCGGGGTCACCTTCAACGTGATCGCCGATGCCCAGGCCGATGCGATCCTGGCCGAGATCGCCGACCCGGAGGCCAACATGGAAATGGTGAAACTGGAGAAGGCGCCGAAGATCGCCGTGTACGCCCCGGAGAGCTTCCAGCCGTGGGATGATGCCGTGGCCCTGGTGATGACCTACGCCGAGATCCCCTACGAACGGATCTACGATCGCGAAGTGATCTCCGGCGTGCTGCCGCAATACGACTGGCTGCACCTGCACCACGAGGATTTCACCGGACAGTACGGCAAGTTCTATCGCCAGTTCCGCAGTGCCCAGTGGTACCAGGACCAGGTGCGGGAGAGCGAGGCGATGGCCGCCGAATTGGGCTTCGCCAAGGTGAGCCAGATGAAGGGTGCCGTGGCGGGGAAGATCCGCGACTACGTGGCCGGCGGGGGCTACCTCTTCACCATGTGCAGCGGAACGGACAGTTACGATATCGCCCTGGCGGCCGAAGGCGTGGATATCTGCGCGGCCGAATTCGACCACGACCCGGTGGATCCCGGATGCCAGGGCAAGCTCGATTTCAACAAGAGCTTCGCTTTCAAGGATTTCGTGCTGGAGACCGACCCCATGGTCTACGAGTTCAGCAACATCGACGCCACCGACATCCACAACACCATCGGCATCACGCGCGATTTCTTCACGCTCTTCGATTTCAGCGCGAAGTGGGACATCGTGCCCACCATGCTCTGCCAGGACCATGAACAGGTGATCCATGGGTTCATGGGCCAGACCACGGCCTTCCGAAAGAACCTGGTGAAGCCGGGCGTGGTGGTGATGGGGGAGAACAAGCCCCAGGGCACGGCCAAGTACATCCATGGCGAATTCGGCCTGGGCCAGTGGACCTTCTATGGCGGCCATGATCCCGAAGACTACCAGCACATGGTGGGCGACCCCCCCACGGACCTGAGCCTGCACCCCAACTCACCAGGCTACCGGCTCATCCTGAACAACATCCTATTTCCGGCCGCACGCAAACGCAAGCAGAAGACCTGAGCGCGCCGTCGCCCGCGGCGAATAGCTTTGGCGCACGTTCCCACGCATGGACCTGACCAAGATCATCACCGTGGCCGGCAAGAGCGGCCTGTTCCGCGTTGTGGCCCAGGGCCGCAACGCCCTCATCGCCGAATCGTTGCTCGACGGCAAGCGCACACCCGTGCACACCTCCCTGCGCGTAAGCACGCTGGAGGAGATCCACATGTTCACCACCGGCGATGATGTGCCCTTGAAGGACATCCTCGCCAAGCTCCACGAATTGGAAAAAGGCGGCGAAAGCATGGACCCGAAGGGCGAGGAAGGCGCGCTATGGAAG
Source organism: uncultured Chryseobacterium sp. (assembly GCA_964517015.1). Lineage (GTDB taxonomy): Bacteria > Bacteroidota > Bacteroidia > Flavobacteriales_F > PHOS-HE28 > PHOS-HE28. The sequence continues at coordinate 5,056 of CAZFAW010000024.1, read as the reverse complement.
AAGCTGGAACAGGTGCTGCCCAACGCCGATCGCGAGCGCATCTACGTCAGCGACGTGCGCAAGCTCTTCACCTGGTACGGCCAGTTGCTGAAGGCCGGTGTGTTCACCGCCAAGGACGAAGAGAAGACGGAGGAGGTGAGCGAGAAGCCCAAGGACGAGGCCAAGCCGAAGAAAACGGGGGCCAAGCCCAAGGCCGCCGTGAAGAAGACCGCAGGCCCGAAGCCGACCTCGGGTGGCGCACCGAAGGCCGCCAGTGTGCGTCGCGGCGGTCAACGCGGCAGCTAGTACGGAATGGATCCGCTTCCCAACGCCGCGCGGAAGTTCCTGCCCGGCGAATTCGCCGTGGAAGACCGGGCCGTGCTGGAACCCTTCTTCCTCCGTTTGAGCGAGCGTGCCATCGACGACCCCGTCGCTTTGGAGGCATGGCTGCGCGACCTGAGCGAGGTCGAAGCCGCCATTGAAGAGGAGGGCGCCTGGCGGTACATCCGCATGACCTGCGACACGCGCGATCCGCAGGCATCGGGGCGCTACCAGGACTTCGTTTCATCGGTCATGCCGATGGTGGAGGAGTGGAAGGACCGCCTGGACCGCAAGTTCATGGCATCGCCCGCGGTGGAGCGGCTCACCGGCGATGGGTACGCGGTGTTGCTGCGGGGCATCCGTGAGCAGTTGCGGATCTTCCGCGAGGAGAACGTGCCGATCCAGGCCGAACTGCGCGCGCTCGCGCAGGACTACAGCGCCACCATCGGCGCCATGACCATCGACTGGAAAGGGGAGACCATCACCCTGCCCAAGGCCGCCGCCGCATTGGAAGGCACCGATCGGGGCGAACGGGAGGCGGTGTTCCGTGCCATGGCCGCGCGTCGTGCACAGGATGCCGACAAGCTCGAGGGGATCTTCGATCGCATGCTCGCCAAGCGGCACACCATGGCGCGCAACGCCGGCTTCGCGAATTTCCGTGACCACAGCTACAGCGCGCTGGGCCGGTTCGATCACCGCCCTGCCGAAGCGTTCGCGTTCCACGACGCGATCGAGCGAACGGTGGTGCCCTTAGTGGAGGAATTGGAACGCGACCGGCGCGACCGTCTGGGCATCGGCAGCTTGCGCCCGTGGGACCTTGCCGTGGACCGTTCCGGCGCCGCACCATTGCGCCCCTTCGCCGATCCGGAGGAACTGGTGGCCTTGACCGTTTCCGTGTTCGAACGGTTGGATCCCTATTTCGCGGACTGCATCCGACTGCAACAGTCCATGGGACGGCTGGACCTGGGATCGCGCGAGGGCAAGGCACCGGGCGGCTACAACTATCCGCTCTACGAGAGCGGCGCCCCCTTCATCTTCATGAACGCTGTGGGAACGCACGACGATGTGATCACCATGATGCACGAGGGCGGGCACGCCGTGCACAGCTTCCTTACGCACGGCCTGCCGTTGACCGGGTTCAAGTCCTTCCCGAGCGAAGTGGCGGAACTCGCGAGCATGAGCATGGAACTGCTTACCATGGACCACTGGCACCTGATCTATCCGGATCCGGAGGAGCTGCGCAGGGCGAAACGGGACCAGTTGGAACGCGTGATCGGGATCCTGCCTTGGGTGGCCACCATCGATGCGTTCCAACATTGGCTGTACGAGAACCCCGGACATACCCGGGAGGAGCGCACGGCAGCATGGTTGCGCACCCATGCCCGGTTCAGCGGAAAGGTGGTGGACTGGAGCGGACTGGAACAGGACCGCTCCCGGCTCTGGCACAAGCAGCTGCACGTCTTCGAAATGCCCTTCTACTACATCGAATACGGCATCGCCCAATTGGGCGCGATCGGGGTCTGGCTCAACCACAAGAAAGACCCGCGCCGCGCGATCGACGGGTACATCGCCGCACTGAAACTCGGTTACACCCGCACCCTGCCGGAGATCTATGCCGCCGCCGGGGTCCGCTTCGACCTGGGCGCCGACCATGTGGCCGGGCTGATGGAGCAGGTACGGAACGAACTGGATCGGTGTTGATCGCGGATGACGAATGTCCTCCGTGACGGCGGGCACTGCATCCTAACTTGCGCCGTACCCGTAAAGCCGTTCGATGCAACACCGTTCACGCACCTTCACGAAGGCCGCGATCCTGGCCTTGCTTGCCGCAGTGGTCACCTTGTTCGTGGCGTGGACCCGTGGCGACCTACCGGTGGCCAAGGCCTACCATTCGGCGGAGTTCCTTGAGGAAATGCGGGCCGCAGGTGCTTCCCTGCCCATGGGCCAGAACACCTGGTTCATGGGAAGCGGTCGCTGTGCCGGCTGCCACGGCCACGACCCTGCTGAGAACGCGGGCTACACCAGCGATGGCCGCGACGTGAACCTGGTGGATGATTGGCGCAGTTCCATGATGGCCAATAGCGCAAAGGATCCCTTCTGGCGCGCCAAGGTGAGCCACGAAGGACTGGTGAACCCGCCGCACCAGGCGGCGTTGGAGGACAAATGCACCAGTTGCCACGCCGCGCAGGGACGCTACGACAAGTTCCTTACGGGCGGCGGGCCGTACGCGATCGCCGAACTGGTGAACGATTCGATCGGGCTCGACGGCGTGTCGTGCCTGGTGTGCCACCGGCAAAGCCCGGACAGCCTGGGCAAGCTGTTCAGCGGCAACCTGCGCTTCACTGCGGGCGATTCGGTCTACGGACCCTACAGCGACAACATCTTCGGGGCGCCCATGGCTTCGTTCGTGGGCTTCCAACCGGTCTTCGGTGCGCACATCAACCACGCGGGGCTCTGTGCCGGATGCCATACCCTGATCACGGAGACCGCCGATCTCTCCGGCAACCTCACCGGCGATCATTTCGTGGAACAGGCCACCTACCACGAATGGTTGAACAGCGACTTCAACACCGAAGCCGACTCGATCAACGGCATCACATGCCAGGGTTGCCACGTCCCACGGATCAACGATCCGATCGTGCTCAGTGCGAACTACATCTTCCTCAGCGGCCGCACGCCCTTCGGCCTGCACCACTTCGCGGGCGGCAACGCCTTCATGCTGAACCTGTTGAAGCAGCACATCGAACCGCTCGGTTTGGCCGCCAACGAAACCCAGTTCGACAGCACCATCGCACGCACCATGCGGAACCTGCAACACCAGTCGTTGCTGGTGGATGCCAGCCTGACCTGGCGCGATGCCGATACGGCGTGGATCGATGTGCGCCTGGAGAACCTCACCGGGCACAAGTTCCCGAGCGGTTATCCCGCGCGGCGCGCCTGGGTGGAACTGGTGGTCACCGATGATGCCGGCGACACCCTCTACGACAACGGGGCATGGGACGGTACTTACGATGTGATCGGGCACGACGTCAGCTGGGAGCCCCATCACGACGTGGTGATCGGCGAGAACGACGTGCAGATCTATGAGATGGTGATGGGCGATGTGAACGGGGACAAGACCACCGTGCTTGAACGCGCGAAGGACAAGTTGAAGGACAACCGTCTGCCGCCGCTCGGCTTCCATACGGCGCACGACAGTTACGACACCGCCTACATCGCCAACGTGCCCGCCTCCGATACGGACTTCAACCACGACGGGATCGGCAACGAGGGTAGTGCGAGCGACATCACGCATTACCATGTGCCCATGAACGGCTATGTCGGCCTGATCCATGTGAAGGCGAGGGTCTGGTACCAGAGCGTTCCGCCGCGATGGAACCAGGAGCTCTTCAGCTACAACAGCGCGGCCATCGATAGTTTCCGCACCATGTACGAAGCCGCGGACAACTCACCCATCCTGGTCCAGGAGGATTCGTTGTCCGATATGAGCGTAGGCATCGACGACATCCGTGAACTGGGCGTGCACGTGTTCCCGAACCCCGTTACCAACGGCATGCTCAACGTGACCGACCTCACCCCGCGGATCGATCGGATCGAGGTGTACGACGGTGGTGGTCGGTTGGTGGCCACCACGATGGTGAGCGGCCGACGCCAATGGCAGCTGCGGCTGCCGGTACCTGCGGGCACCTGGTTCGTGGTGTTCCAATGCGGTGACCAACGATTGGTGGAGCGCGTAGTCTCCTTCTGATCCCCACGGAACCTCGCGCGGGCCTTGCGCGTTCAAGCGGCCGGATCCCTTCCAGCCGCTCATGAAAGCCTTGGTCTCGCGAAATCCGGTCACCACATTCATCGCGCTGACCCTCGGGTTCCAATTGACGATCGTGCTGGCGGCCTGGGCATTGATCCCGGCAGGCATGCACCTGCACGACCTGCCCAAGGCGCACATGGTCTTCCGCCTGCGGGTGTTCGGACCCCTGTTCTTCGCTGTCGCGATCACGGCCTGGATCGATGGCTGGACCGGCCTGCGCAAGCTCTTTTCGGCCTATTTCAACTGGCGCATCCCGCCACAGTGGTACCTGCTCGCCTTCTCCTGGAAGTTCATCTGCACCTATATCGGCATGGCGGCCGTGGTGCTGGTGGGCGTGGCGGATTGGCCGGGCTTCGTCACCCCGGACTTCTTCTGGCCGCTGATGAAGAACATGGCCTTCATCGTGGGCATTGCGCTCGTGGAGGAGACCAGCTGGATGAAGTTCGGCGTGACCCGGTTGCACGAGCGGTACTCCGCCCTTCGAACCAGCCTGACCGTGGGCCTTTGCTGGGGCCTGTGGTACCTGCCCATGCTGATCCTCGGAGAAGGCGTGCCCGATGGGATCCCCTGGTGGGTCTTCCTTGTGAGCATGTTCAACCTGACGGTGATGCTGAATTGGATGTACAACATGACGCACAGCGGCTTGGTGCTGCTGTGTGCGCAGATCGTGAGCAATTGCGCGTTCTTCATCGCGCCGGTGCTTCCCGCCTGGACGGGTGGTCCCGTGTTCGTGACGGCCTTCGTGTCCGTGTTCCTCCTGTTCGCCGGGTTCCTGTTGCTCTGGTTCGGACCCAAGGACCTGGGCACCGGCCCGCGTGCGCGCTGGAGCGACCCCGTGCTCCGGCCCATTGCCGGAGGGTCCGGACGGGCGAAGAAGCCCTCCATGGCCCGCGTGGCTTGAGCCGTTCCGCCCCACCTTTGGGGCATGCGTGGAACCTTCCTCGTTGT
>CAZFAW010000023.1:0-14558 GCA_964517015.1 uncultured Chryseobacterium sp. | reverse complement strand
TAGAGGTCCTCCCGGAAATTGCCTTTCTCGATCTCCTTGCGCAGGTCCTTGTTGGTGGCCGCCACGACGCGCACGTTCACCTTGATGTCCTTGTCACCGCCCACCCGGGTGATGCGGTTCTCTTGGAGGGCGCGCAACACCTTGGCTTGTGCGCTGGCGCTCATGTCGCCGATCTCGTCCAGGAACAGCGTGCCACCATCGGCCAGCTCGAATTTGCCCTTGCGCTGGGCGATGGCGCTGGTGAAGGAGCCTTTCTCGTGGCCGAAGAGCTCGCTCTCGATCAGCTCGCCCGGGATCGCGGCGCAGTTCACTTCGATGAACGGGCCTTCCTTGCGTGCGCTCTTCTCATGGAGCATGCGGGCCACGCCCTCCTTTCCCGCTCCGTTGCCCCCGGTGATCAGCACGCGCGCATCGCTGGGCGCCACCTTGTCGATCATGGTGCGGATCTCGTGCATGGCCTTGCTCTCGCCCACCATGCGGCTTCCCGCGCCCTTGTCCTTCTGCACCTTCTGGCGCAGGGTCTTCGTTTCCTGCACCAGGTCCTTGCGGTCCAGCGCGTTGCGTACGGTGACCAGGATCCGGCTGATGTCGGGCGGTTTCTGGATGTAGTCGAACGCCCCCTTCTTCAGGGCTTCCACCGCGGTCTCGATCGTGCCATGCCCGCTGATCATCACCACGGGCAGGTCGTCGTCGTGGGCCATCAACTTCTCAAGCACCTCCAGCCCGTCCATTTTGGGCATCTTGATGTCGCAGAGCACCACATCGAAAGCGCCTTTCTTGGCCTTGTCCAGTCCCGAGGCCCCATCCTCCGCCTCCTCCACGCTGTGTTTTTCGTGCTCCAGGATGTCGCGCAAGGCGTGGCGGATCGCCTTTTCGTCGTCGATGATCAGGATCTTGGCCATGGTTCGAACACACCGGCAGGAAGGGTGCGGGCGCAAAGATGGGCCGTCTACATTAGCCCGCATGAGCGACTTCCATCGTTCCCTCGGCCTGCTGGATGCATCCATGCTCGTGGCAGGCTCCATGATCGGCTCGGGCATCTTCATCGTGAGCGCGGGCATGCTGCGCGGCTTGGGCTCTCCGGCCTGGATGCTTACCGCCTGGGTGGTGGCCGGGCTGTTGACCCTGATGGCCGCGTTGAGCTATGGCGAACTGGCCAGCATGATGCCCAAGGCCGGTGGGCAGTACATCTATCTGGAACGGGCGTTCGGGAAGCTGCCGGCGTTCCTCTATGGCTGGACCTCCTTCACGGTCATCACCACGGGGATCATCGCCGCGGTGGCCGTGGCCTTCGCCAAGTACTCTGCGGTGTTCTTCCCCGTGCTGTCCGAGGACCATGTCCTGCTGGATCTGGGCCCCGTGGAGATCAATGCCGGACAGGTCTTCGCCGTGAGCGCCATCCTGCTGCTCACATGGTTCAACACGCGGGGGGTGGAGAACAGCAAGACCTTCACCACCGTGTTCACCGTGGCGAAGATCGCAGCGGTGCTTGCGTTGATCATCGTGGGGATGACCGTGGCCTCCGGCAACGGACAGCTGGCCGCGAACCTGGGGGCGGGCTGGCAGGCCGCGGCAGAGGCGGAGGATGGCTCCCTGAGCCCCCTCACGGGGATCGCCTTGTTGAGCGCGCTCGGCGTGGCCATGGTGGGCTCGCTGTTCAGCAGCGACGGATGGAACAGCGTGACCTTCATCGCCGGCGAGATCAAGCGCCCGGAGCGGAACCTGCCCCTCAGCCTGGCCATCGGTACGTTCGTCGTGACCGCCATCTACGTACTGGCGAACATCACCTACCTCTCCCTGTTGCCGATCGATGGCATCCAGCACGCTTCCTTCAATCGGGTGGGCACAGCGGCCGCCCAGGTGATCATGGGAGATCCGGCGGTGAAGGTGATGGCGGGCCTGATCATGGTGAGCACCTTCGGGTGCATCAACAGCTACGTGCTGGTGGGCCCGCGGCTGTACTATGCCATGTCGCGCGACGGCCTCTTCTTCAAGAAGGCGGGCGTACTGAACGAGCGTGGCGTGCCCCAATGGGCCACGTGGGTGCAGTGCATCTGGGCGTGCGTGCTGTGCTTCAGCGGCAAGTACAACGAACTGTTGGATTATTGCACGTTCGCTTCGCTGTTGTTCTACGTGGTCACCATTTCCGGGCTCTTCATCCTGCGGCGCCGCGAACCCGCTGCCGAGCGCCCGTACAAGGCGTTCGGGTACCCCCTGGTGCCGGCGCTCTATGTGGCTTGCGCGCTCGCGTTCTGCGTGAACCTTCTGGTGATGTCGCCCAAATTCACAGGGATCGGACTGGGCATCGTGGCGCTCGGTGCGGTGGTCTACTTCGTGGTGCGGCCCTCACCGGGCAACGGGACTTCCGCCGGATAGCGCATTGGCGAACTCCGGTTAGCTTGCCGCCACAAAACCGACCGGCATGAGCGGACATGGCGTACGCAAACCGTTGAGCGTACTGCTCGGCGAAGCCAAGGAAGAAGGCCAGGGTACGTTGAAGCGCCACCTCGGCGCCACGAACCTGGTGCTGCTCGGGATCGGTGCCATCATCGGTGCCGGCCTGTTCTCGCTCACGGGCAAGGTCGCGGCGGAACATGCGGGCCCGGCGGTCACCATTTCATTCGTGATCAGTGCCATCGGTTGTGCGTTCGCTGGCCTGTGCTACGCGGAGTTCGCGAGCATGATCCCGATCGCAGGCAGCGCGTACACCTACAGTTTCGCCACCATGGGCAGGTTGTTCGCCTGGATCATCGGGTGGGACCTCGTATTGGAGTACGCCGTGGGCGCGGCCACCGTGGCGATCGCCTGGAGCCAGTACCTGAACAAGTTCCTGATGAACTTCGGGTTGCACCTGCCGCAGGCCGTCATGGCGTCGCCGTTCGAGGGAGGCGTCATCAACCTGCCCGCCGTGGCGATCGTGGCGCTGTTGAGCCTGTTGCTGATCAAGGGTACGCGCGAGAGCGCCCTGGTGAACGGACTGATCGTGGCCTTGAAGGTGACCGTGGTGCTGGTGTTCATCTTCCTCGGCTGGGCCTACATCGATCCGGGGAACTATTCGCCCTACATCCCGGAGAACACCGGTGCGTTCGGGCATTTCGGCTGGAGCGGGATCCTGCAAGGTGCAGGGATCATCTTCTTCGCCTACATCGGCTTCGATGCGGTGAGCACCGCCGCGCAGGAGGCGCGCGATCCGCAACGCGACATGCCCATCGGCATCCTCGGTTCCCTGGCCATCTGTACCGTGCTCTACGTGGTGTTCGCACATGTGATGACCGGCCTGGCGCCGTACACCGAATTCGGCAACGCCACCGACAAGCTCGCTCCCGTGGCCACGGCGATCTCCCACACGCCGTACGTCTGGTTGCGGCAGTTCATCATCCTGGCCATCCTGGCGGGCTTCAGTTCGGTGATCCTGGTCATGCTGCTGGGTCAGAGCCGCGTGTTCTACAGCATGAGCAAGGACGGATTGCTGCCGTCGGTGTTCAGCGAGGTGCACCCGCGGTTCCACACCCCGTGGAAGAACAACATGCTCTTCATGGGGTTCGTGGGCCTGTTCGCCGGTTTCGTGCCGGGCGATGTGGTGGGCGAAATGACCAGCATCGGCACCCTTCTCGCGTTCGTGCTGGTGTGCGTCGGCATCATCCTGGTGCGCAAACGCATGCCCGACGCACCCCGTGGGTTCCGTACACCGCTCGTGCCGTTGGTCCCGATCCTGGGCATCATCGTGTGCGGCCTCATGATGGCCGCCCTGCCGTGGGATACCTGGTTGCGCCTCCTGGTCTGGCTGCTGATCGGGTTCGTGGTGTACTTCCGGTACAGCGTGAAGCACGCGAAGTACTGAGCCCGTGACCATGGGCCCAGGCTCGTCCGCCGGGATGCGCTAGTGCTTGTGCCTTCTTGCTTTCACGATGCCGCCGCGGGTGTCGCGTACGGGGGTCATCACCACGAAGGCCTTGGGATCGATGCGCTCGACCTCTTCGCTGAACTTGGAGACCTCCAAGCGGGTGATCACGCAGTACAGGATGTCCGTATCGGCGGGCTCTCCGCGCTGGTTGAACCCCCGTTGTCCGCGGTACACGGTCAGGCCTCGGCCCATCTCATCGGTGATCATGAGCCGGATCCGCTCGTGCTCCGGGCTGATCACGGTCACGCCGATGTACTCATCAATGCCCTCCACAACGAAGTCGACCGTGCGTGCAGCGGCCAGGTAGGTGATCATGGAATACATGGCGGGCTCCATGCCCATGAGCAGTGCGGCCACACCGAAGACCATCACGTTCAGCAGGGTCACCACGTCGCCCAGGGTGATGGGCAGCTTGCGGCTCACCACGATGGCGAGGACCTCCGTACCATCGAGTACGCCGCCACCGCGCAAGGCCAGCCCGATCCCGGCGCCCAGGAAGAACCCGCCGAACACGGCGACCAGCAACTTGTCGTGCGTCACTTCGGGGAAGTGCAGCACCGAAGTGGCCAGGGCCAGGGCCACGATGCCGGTGAGCGCACGGATCGCCAGGCCTTTTCCGATGAACCGGTAGGCGAGGTAGATGAAGGGGAGGTTCACCAGGAGCAGGGCCACCGGCAATGCCAGCGGGGTGAACCGCTCCAGCATGAGCGCGATGCCCGTGGCACCGCCGTCGATGAAGCCGCCCGGGATCAGGAAGCCTTCCAGACCGAAGGCGGCGCAGAGCACGCCTGTCAGCATCCAGGCCAGGTCGCGAACAACGCCACGCGGTCCCTTCGCCCCACTTCCGCTCATGCGGACAAAGTAGCACTATGGGCGCAGCAGGCGGGCAGCGGCTCCCTCCTTCAATGCGTACGCGCTCCAGACCAGGCGTTCGATCCCAGCGGCCAGCACGCGGTCGATGGCGATGAGGGCGAGCGGTATCGTGTCCACCCGGTGTGCGGGAAGGCCCGGTACCCGTGAACGTTGATCGCGTGGCAGGACCATCAGGTCATCCTTCCGTTGCGCGAACTCGACCGCGCTCATGTCGAGCGTGCGCGCATCATGGCCAAGCGCGGCCCCGCGTGTCGCGGCGACCATGTGCGCGAGGGTGTCGAACGAGCCCGCACTGCCCACCAAAGCCGCGGGTTCGTGGGCTTCGAGCACGGCCCAGAGCGGGCCCAACCGATCGTCCAGGTGCCGGGCGATACGGGCCTCGTCGGGCTCGGTCAGGGGGTCGTTCGGAGCGAAGCGTTCCAGCAGGCGCGTAACACCCAGTTCGAAGCTTCGCTTCCACATCAGGGCCTTGTCGGTGGCCAGGATGAACTCGATGCTCCCACCGCCGATGTCCATGACCAGCATGGGCCGTGCGGTGAAGGTCACCGCTTGGCGCACGCCGTCGAGGATCAGGCCTGCTTCTTCCTCACCCGGTACGACCGTGATCGCGATCCCGTGCTCCGCATGTGCGCGATCCACGAATTGCTGCGCGTTGCGGGCGTTGCGCAAGGCACTGGTGCCGAAGCCGGCGATGCGCTCCACACCGAGCACCCGTGCCGTGGCGACGTACGCAGCCAGCGCCTGGATCCCGCGCTCGAACGCATCGTGTGCGATCGTGCCGGCCTCGATGCCGCCTTTTCCCAGGAACACAGGGGTCTCTGCGCTGTGCAGGATGCGCATGCCGCCGCCTTCCTGTTCGGCAACGAGCAGCTTGAAGGTGTTCGTGCCCAGATCGATCACCGCGACCCTCATGTGCCCATGCGCTCGGCAGAGCATGGGCTCATGACCATCCGGTCATGGGCGCGCATGCCCTATCCCCGATAGAACAACCATTTCCCCAATTCGCGCCAGCTGACCTTCTTGCCGTACATGAGGATGCCCGTGCGGTAGATGCGGCCGGCCAGCCAGGTGGTGAAGATGAACGCGGCCGCGAGGAGGGCCATGCTCAGGGGCAGCTGCCACCACGATTCGAGCGCATTGCCCATGGCCACGCGCACCATCATCACCACGGGACTGGTGAAGGGGATGATGCTGCACCAGAGCACGGCCGGGCTGTTGGGGTTGTAGATCGCCGTTTGGGCGATGAAGATGGCGAGCACCATCGGCAGCGTGACGGGGAACATGAACTGCTGCGTGTCCGTCTCACTGTCCACCGCGCTGCCCACGGCCGCGAAGAGGGAGCTGTAGAGCAGGTACCCGCACAGGAAGTAGAACACGAACATGGCCAGGGTGAAGGGCAGGTCGATCTTGCGCAGGGCCTCCACGATCTTGATGTCGTTCACGTCCGGGATGTCCTGTCCTGCGGCTTCCATCTTCTCCTTCATCTGCTGGGTCATCTGCATTTCGGCGAGCTGCTCGGGGTTCATGCGGTCCTTGAGCAGGAGCGCCGTCCCGGCGGTGAAAAGCACGCTGCTGAGCACTGCCCAGAGCAGGAACTGGGTGAGCCCGACGGCGGCGATGCCGACGATCTTCCCCATCATGAGCTGGAAGGGCCGCACGGTGCTGATCAGCACTTCCACGATACGGTTCTGTTTCTCCTCCATCACGCCGCGCATCACTTTCACCCCGTAGAGGAAGATGAAGATGAACATGAGGTAGCCGAAGAAGAAGCCGATGCCGGCGCGCTCCTGTTCCAGGCTCTCCTCGCCCACGTTCTCGATGTCGAACTTCTTCACGGTGAGCGGCTTCCGCACGCGCTTGTAGGCCTCCACGTCGATGCTGTCCTTGGCCAGTTTCGCCAGCTCCAGGTTCTTCTCGATGGCGTTGCTGATGGTGCGTTGCGCGTCGAGGCTGGGAAGTTCCTTGTAGAAGAGCACCACCGTGTTGTCGTTCAGCACATCGTCGTTCACGTCGATCATCACCGTGTAGGGGCTCTCCTTGAACGCGGCGATGGCCAGTGTGTCGAACTGGTAGAAGAACTTCACCTTTTCGGTGCTTTCCAGTTTGTCCGTGAGCAGGTGCGGCTGGTCGATGATCAACACGTTCTGCGTGCCGCTTTCCTGCATGCTCAGATAGACCACCGCCGTGATGCCGCCGCCTATGAGCAGCGGTCCCAGGATGGTCATGATCAGGAAGCTTGGATTCCGGACGCGCGTGATGAACTCGCGCCAGATGATGAGGCCGATCTTGTTCATTCGGTCATGTCGGCTTTGACGGTCATGGGCGCATGTTCGCTCACCACGCGGATGAAGATGTCGTGCATGCGGGGCACCTCCTCCTGCACGCCATGCACGTCCACACCGGCGATCACCTGGCGGAGCACATCGTTCAGTGTGCCGCCCTCGGCCGGTTTCACCCGGGCCACGTTGTGCTCCTCGCCATCGGTGGCCTCCACGAGTTCGCCCGCGAAGCCCAGTGCGTTTGCGAAGGCCATGCGCGTACCCCGGTACTCGATCCGGTACACGTCTGTGCCGAACCGCTTGCGGATCTCGCGCACACCGCCATCGAGCACCTTGTTGCTCTTGTCGATCAAGGCGATGTGGTCGCACAACTCCTCCACGCTGCCCATGTTGTGCGTGCTCAGCATCACGGTGGTGCCCGCATCGCGCAGGCGCAGGATCTCACTGCGGATCAGTTCGGCGTTGATCGGGTCGAACCCGCTGAAGGGTTCGTCGAGGATCAACAGCTTCGGCTCGTGCAGCACGGTGGTCACGAACTGCACCTTCTGCGCCATGCCTTTGCTCAATTCCTCCACCTTCTTGTTCCACCACTCCATGATCCCCCACCGATCGAACCACGCTTTGAGGCGCTTTTGTGCCTCGGCCTTCGACAGGCCCTTCAAGCGGGCCAGGTAGAGCGCTTGCTCGCCCACCTTCATTTTCTTGTACAACCCGCGCTCTTCGGGCAAATAACCCAGGAGGCTCACATCCTCCAGGGCCATCTCGCGCCCGTCCAGGAACACCTTTCCTTCGTCCGGGCCCGTGATGCGGGTGATGATGCGGATCAATGTGGTCTTGCCCGCTCCGTTGGGCCCCAACAGTCCGAAGACCTTGCCGCTGGGCACTTCCAGGCTCACCCCGTTGAGGGCGGTGAAGTCGCCGAAGCGTTTGACGATGTTCTCGAGTCGCAGCATGCCGCGACGAATGTAGCGGCGTGCACGTGAACGCTGCCGCCGCCCGTACCGGGGGTCAGCCGTTGCTCCCCACGGCGGCCAGGCGCAGTTCGCGGCCCGTGATCATGCGCTGCTCGATGGGATCCCACACTTTCAGGCGCAGGCAGCGCACCACATCCCAGGGCAGCAGCGTGGTGGTCTTCGCATGCTGCAGCTCAGGTATCGCGCGGTACACTTCCGGCAGCCGGTAGAAGGGGATGCGCGGATTGAGGTGATGGATGTGGTGATAGCCGATGTTGGCCAGGAACCAGCGCATCACCGGGCTCATCTTCATGTGGCTGCTGCTGTCCAGCGCAGCATTGGCGTAGGTCCATCCGTCCTTGTCGGCGAAGCGCACGCCCGGGAAGTTGTGTTGCGCATAGAACAGGTAGCTGCCCAGGCCCAGGCTGATGAAGAAGGGAACCAGGAAACCCAGCAGCAAACCCAGGCCGCCGGCCAGCAGGTAGATGCCGACACCGATGGCGAAATGGAACACGAGCGCCACGATGCTGTCCCAGTGCTTGCCCGTATTGTTCACAAGGCTGCGGATGCACATGCCGTAGATGAACATGAAGATGTACCCCAGGCCGATGGTGATCGGATGCCGGATGAACAGGTACACGAACCGCTCGCCTTTCGGGGAGGAGAGGAACTTGTCCCGCGTGACCACGGGAAAGGACCCGATGCTGCTGGTGTAGAGCTTGCTGTTGTGGGCGTGGTGGTAGTTGTGGCTGCGCTCCCAGATGCTCACCGGGGCCAGCATGTACCAGCCGAACACGGTGAAGAGCCCCTTGGCGGCCTTGGAGTGCTGGAGGATCGAATGGTGGAGGAAATCGTGGTAGATCACGAACATGCGGCCCAGGGTCAAGGCCACCAGTACGCTGCACACGATCTTGGCCCACAACGGCGAGGGCAGGAACACGCCCGTGTAGCCGGCGGCGAGCACCACGATGGTGATGAGCACATGCCACCAGCTCTTCGCCCTGTTTTCCATGGCGAACTGGCGGGTGGCCAGGATCAGGTCTTTGCCTTCAAGCATGGATCGATGGTATTCCGGAGAGCGGGACGAAATTAATGGCCGGGCGTTCAGCTAGCCTGACGATCGGCAGGCCGACGATGCTTCCAACGGCGATGGGTCCAGAGCCAGAGCCAGGGCTGTTCCCGGATATCCCGTTCCAACCGGCGGGTATGCAGCTGTGTAATCACGCCTTCGGCAGTGGCCTTGGGGTCGGCGACCAGTTCCTCGATGCGCATCCGGTACCGCCCACGCCGTTCCTGGCCGATGTGCACGTAGAGCACCGGGTAGCCGAGCTTCCGGGCGATGCGTTCGGTGCCGCCGAATACCGGTGTGTCCTGGTGCAGGAACTCCGTCCAGATGGCGCTCTCGGGCGGGGGGCTCTGATCGGCGATGAACGCGGTGGCGGTGACCTTTCCGCGGTCGCGCAGCATGCTCCGCATCACGTCGTTCATCGCATACAGCCCGTTGCCCAGCCGGGTGCGCATGCGAACGATCAGCCGCTCGAAGTACGGGTTGCTCAACGGGTGGTAGATCACGTACAACCGGTGCAACCCCAGCTGGCTGAACCGGGCTCCGCCCAGTTCCCAATTGCCCAGGTGCCCCATGACCAGGATCACGCTGCGCCCTTCGGCGAAAGACCGTTTCAATGCCTCGCTCTCCTCCATCGTTACCCGGCGAACCACCTCGTCGCCGGTGATCGTCAAGGTCTTCAGGGTCTCCAGCCAGAGGTCGCAGAACCAGCGGTAGAAGCGGCGTTCGATCCGGAGCAGTTCCTCCGGTGCTTTTTCCGGGAAGCTGTTGCGCAGGTTGGTGCGCACCACCTCTTTGCGGTACCCCGCCACGTGGTAGACCATCAGGTACAAGGCATTGCTCAGGAGGTACAGGACGGGCCATGGCAGCCGTGCGATCACGTACAGCACAGGCAGGGCCAGGTAGTAGGCGAGCGCCCTCATGCGGGCGAAGATCGCAGGATGGAAAGAAGAAGGGCCGCCCGAGGGCGGCCCTTCTTCTGGTCCTTCGGACGATCAGTTCTTCGCGATGACACCGGAACGACGCACGGTGCCAGCGTTCAGGGTCCAGGTGTAGGTGCCTGCGGCGAGCGCGCTGCCCTCGATGCGTTGCTCATGATGGCCTGCGGCCAGCGTGCCGAGCTTGCGCTCCAGCACCAGGCGGCCCGTCATGTCGCGGAGCTCCAGGGTCACGATCGTGGTGTTGGCCAGATCGAAGGCGATGCGTGCATCCTGGGCGAAGGGGTTCGGCCAGGCGCTCACGGTGCCCAGGTCGGCATTGGCCTCGTGGATGCCCACGCCCATGCAGCCTTCGCTGATCAGCGCACGCACCATGGGGGTCTTGGTCACATAGAAGAAGGTCGGCGCGGCGATGTTCGGGTAGTTGATCAGGCTCACCTGCGGAACGCTGTACCCGCTGGTGCCGAAGTGCACCAGGTCCGCGCCGCCGTAGTTGCCCACCATCACCATGTAGGCCGTGCCTGCATCGAGGGGAAGGGGATCCTCCAGTTCGAGCACGATCCAGTTGCTCTCGCCCGTGCCGCTCAATTCGCTGGCCTGTACTTCGTGGTCGTCCACGGTGGTGGCCACCAGGTTGTTGTCGATGTCGTAGACCACACCGTAGATCAGTACGCCGGGGGTGGTGCTCTCATCAATGGCCACGGCTATGCCGTACAGCGTGCTGCCGTCGTTGGCTACATCGAAGTAGTTACCGAGTTCCACCTGCTCTTCCACGTTGTCTCCAGCGGCGGAAACGCTGCTGGTCAGAGCACCGTTGTCCTGCGCCCATACGCAATCGCTCACTTCCAGGGTCGATTGCGCAGCATTGTTCGTGGGCAGGTCGTCCGTTTGGGACTGCTGGATGGCGTAGTCGAACGTATAGGTGCCGAGCGCGGAAGGGGTGAAACCCGACGAGGTGCGAAGGCTGTCGATCTGGCCGGGCGAAGAAGTGAAGCTTGCACCGCTCAGGTTGGCGGTACCCGGGCCACTGACCGACACGTAAAGGGTGACCCCCGTCTGGTCCAGGAACCCTTTGTTCTTCACACGGGCACCGGGGATCACTTCGCGGGTCTGGGACTGGGGAACCACGGCGTAGTCGATGTTGTAGAGGCCGGTCACATCGAAATTGAAGTCGGTCGGCCAGTTCTCCAGCAGGGCCATGTCGTTGTTGGCCAGGTCGGTGATGGCGACGTTGTCCACCTGCCAGCCGTAGTCCCACGTGGCTTTGTAGCGGAAGCGCAGCTGCACGTTGGCGGGGTTCACGGCCACCCAGCTGGAGATGTTCACGTCCATCAGCTCGGGGTTGGGGCGCCCATCGCGGCCTACGCCTTCATTGATGATCACTTCATCCCAGGTGGCGCCGCCGTTGGTGCTCACGCCCACCCAGGTCTCCACATCGGGGTCGGAGAACTCCTGGAAGTACTGGTCGAATTCCACCTTGAGGTTGGCCGGAGCGGCGCTCAGGTCGATCACCGGGCTGATGATGGAGGACTCCGCCTGCACACCCGGCGTACCGGAGTAGTCGTCATCGATGATCATCCAGCCGCTGGGGGTGCTGGTGTTCAAGGGCGGCACCGGGTAGGTACTGCTGGTGGGGCCGGGGCCGGTGCTGGTCCAGTTCCACACGAGGGTGCCGAGGGTGCTTACCACGGTCCAGCCGTTGAGGCCGGAATCGAAGTTCTCGGAGTAGTAGGAAGCGCCTTTGGGCGCGCCGGGTTCTCCCTTCTCAGGGGCGATGGCGCGGCCTTCGTGCTTGCCCACGGGCTGGGGCATGCGGCGCTCGGCCGGGATCTGCTGCGCCTGCGCGGAGATGGCGGCGATCGTGAGCAGACAGGAAGCGTAGCGTAGGTTCATGACAAGGGTTTTAGGGAGCGCCAAAATAACCTTGGAGCGCTACCCCGGGCCGGGAAAACGACCAACGGTGATGTGCCGTGGAAAGTGGGGTGCGCTGTGGAACGCAAGAAGGGCCGCCCGAGGGCGGCCCTTCTTGCTGATCGTACGATCGAGCTTAGCGTTGCACGTTCACCTTCTTGGTGATGCCGCGACCGCCTTCGCTGATGGCCACGTAGTAGGTACCGCTGGCCAGGGCGCTCACGTCGAACGTGTGGCGGTATTCGCCGGCGGACTGCTTGCCCATGTTCTGCGTGATCACCTGGCGGCCTTTGGCGTCCAGCAAGCGCAGGGTCAGGTTCGCCGTGTGGTCCACCGTGTAGCCCACGTTCACCTCGTTCACCGCGGGGTTCTCGCCCAGGATGCTGAACTGGATGCCGTTGATCGAACCCAGCTCGTTGATGCCGATGGTGCTGTTGTCCACCACCACGAACACGGCCAGGTCGGCATCGTACGTGCCGCCGCCCCAACCGGCGGCAGGAAGGCTGAACCAGCCGTCCGGAGCAGCCCATTTCTCCCAAGTGAATTCGGGGTATTCCACCTCCTGATCGGTGCTGCTCACGCAGCCCACGCTGTCGCCCGGCAGTAGCATGGTCACATCGAAGCCCGCGTAGAAGTCGTAAGGCACGTAGAGTTGCGAAGGCAGATTGCCGATGGTCCATTCGCCAGCGGTATCCACCTCCCCAATGGGAATGTCCACCGAGGCCAGCACGGTGCCGGGAGCGGTGGTCACCGCACCGGACGTGTTCTCACCGGGACCGTCGGCGGCATAGATGCGCGCCATGATGTGCGAGGTGATGGTATCGCCGCTGCCCTGGAACTTTCCGCCCATCCAGAAGAACAGGCCTTCGATCTGGGTGGGGTAATCCAGGAAGAAGTAGCGGCACTTGGCCTCATCACCGTAGCCGTTCGTACCGAAGATGTACGAGTAAGGGCCTTGATCCTGCACCCCGTACAGCGCGGGGTTGTCGAAGATCGTGGGCGAATACAGGGTGTCCGTGGCGCGCGAAGCGTCCAAGGTCACGGCCGGATGCATGTGGCGTGCATGGCCCACTTGCTTTTGGGCAAAGGTGGCCACCGCCGCACCGACCAACGCGATCGAGAGTACAGTCCTTTTCATTTGAGTTCCTCCTTAGGGGTTGTTGGTTTCTCGTTCAGGGATCAGGTGTCAAAAATAACGTTCCACCACGTGGTTCCGACGTTCCACCAAGGGGAAGCGCGTGTTAAAGTGGGCGACCATCCTTGGAACGCTTGGGCCGGAAAGCGAAAGGCGCCCTCGCGGACGCCTTCCTCAATGATCGCACTGGTACTGAGCTTTACTCCGTAAGCACGGTCATTGTTCGTTGATCACCCTGGTATGCAGGGGTCGGCGCTCACTCCGCCAGTACGATCACGGTGTTGCGGTTCACCTCCACCACGCCTCCCTTCACCTCGAAGATCCGATCACCGGACCCGGTGGTCACTTTCACCGGGCCGGCCTTGAGCACGGTGATCAATGGGGCATGGTTGTCCAGGAACCCCATGGACCCGTCCACGCCGGGTACGCCCACATAGCTGGCCTCGCCCTTGAAGAGCTCGGCATCGGGGGTGATGATCTCGACTTTCATGTGGTCTTGTGGTCATGGGCCCGTGTGCCAATGGGCCCATGGTTCTTCAGGCTTTCGCGGCTTCGGCCAGCAGCTTCTTTCCGGCGGCGATCACGTCCTCGATGTTGCC
Source organism: uncultured Chryseobacterium sp. (assembly GCA_964517015.1). Taxonomy (GTDB): domain Bacteria; phylum Bacteroidota; class Bacteroidia; order Flavobacteriales_F; family PHOS-HE28; genus PHOS-HE28. The sequence goes on along the minus strand of CAZFAW010000023.1, from coordinate 900 downwards.
TTTCAGGTTGAAGGCGGACTCGGGGTACTCGTCCATTTCGCCGTCCATGATCATGTTGAAGCCCTTGATGGTCTCCTCGATCGGCACCATCACACCCTTCAAACCGGTGAACTGTTCGGCCACGAAGAAGGGCTGGCTCAGGAAGCGCTGCACCTTGCGGGCGCGGAACACCGAGAGCTTGTCGTCCTCGCTCAGTTCGTCCATGCCCAGGATGGCGATGATGTCCTGCAGTTCCTTGTAGCGCTGGAGGATGGCCTTCACACGCTGTGCGCAGTTGTAGTGCGCTTCGCCCACCACGGCCGGCGTCAGGATCCGGCTGGTGCTGTCCAGCGGGTCCACCGAAGGATAGATGCCCAGCTCGGCGATCTTGCGGCTCAACACCGTGGTGGCGTCGAGGTGCGCGAAAGTGGTGGCGGGAGCCGGGTCGGTAAGGTCGTCCGCCGGCACGTACACGGCCTGCACCGAGGTGATGGAGCCGCGCTTGGTGGAGGTGATCCGCTCCTGCATGGCGCCCATCTCGGTGGCCAGCGTGGGCTGGTACCCCACGGCGCTGGGCATGCGCCCCAGCAGTGCGGACACTTCGGAGCCGGCCTGGGTGAAGCGGAAGATGTTGTCCACGAAGAAGAGGATGTCGCGGCCGCCGCTCTGCTCATCGCCATCGCGGAAGTACTCGGCGAGCGTCAGACCGCTCAGGGCCACGCGCGCGCGGGCCCCGGGGGGCTCGTTCATCTGGCCGAACACGAAGGTGGCCTGGCTGGTGGCCAGGGTCTTCTTGTCCACCTTGTTCAGGTCCCAGCCGCCCTTCTCCATGCTGTGCTTGAAGTCGTCGCCGTATTTCACAATGCCGGCCTCGATCATCTCGCGCAGCAGGTCGTTCCCTTCGCGAGTGCGCTCGCCCAC
>CAZFAW010000022.1:0-14570 GCA_964517015.1 uncultured Chryseobacterium sp. | reverse complement strand
AGCGCGGCGCCCGGGCTGCGGCCCAGGTTCGCGAACATGGACCCCAGGTAATCGAACGCGTACCCGATCGATGGCGAGCGGAAGAACACCCAGGTGAGGGTGACCAGAACGAACGTGAGCACGATGCGCGGCAGTTCACGCAACACCGGATGCCCGATGCGTTCGTGCGCGTTCCCGAGCACTTCCGGGATGTAGTACGCGCCGTTCAAGGCGCCCCAGGTCACGAAGGTCCAATTGGCGCCGTGCCACAGCCCGCTCACGGTGAACGTGATGAGCAGGTTCAGGATGTGCCGGGCACGCGGCACGCGGCTTCCACCCAGGGGTATGTACAGGAAGTCGCGGAACCAGGTGCTGAGGCTGATGTGCCAGCGACGCCAGAACTCGCCGATGCTGCGCGAGAAGTACGGGTGGTTGAAATTGCGCATCAGGTCGATCCCGAAGAAGCGGGCGCAACCGATGGCGATGTCGGAATACCCGCTGAAATCGCCATAGATCTGGAAGGCGAAGAACACGGCGCCGAAGAACAGGGTGATGCCGGGCGTGTGCCAGGGATCGGCGCCGAAGATGTCGTTCACCAACGGTGCGCACTGATCGGCGATCACGATCTTCTTGAAGAAGCCCCAGAGCATCTGCCGTGCGCCATCGCGGGCCTTCTCCGGATCGAACGTGCGCGCGCGCTGGAACTGGGGCAGCAGGTCGATGGCACGCATGATCGGGCCGGCCACCATGTGGGGGAAGAAGCTCACGAAGGCCAGGTAGGCGATGGGGTCGCGGGCCGGTTTGAAGTTCCGCCGGTACGCCTCGATCGTATAGCTGAGCGACTGGAACGTGTAGAAGCTGATGCCCACCGGCAGGATCACACGCAGGCTCCACATGTTGGGCTGCATGCCGAACGCACGCAACAGGTCGGCGAAACCGTCGATGAAGAAGTTGAAGTACTTGAAGAAACCGAGGATGCCCAGGTTGAAGATCAGGCTGAGGACCAGCGCTCGCTTGCGCTTCACAGGGTCCTCGTTGTTGTCGATATAGATGCCCAGCCAGTAGTCCGTGAAGGAACTGGCGAAGAGCAGGATCAGGTACCGCCAGTCCCACCACCCGTAGAACAGGTAGCTGGCCGCGATGATGAAGAGGTTCTGGGCGCGCAAGGAACGCCCGAACACCCACCAGTACCCGAAGAACACCAGCGGGAGGAAGACGAAGAACGCGAAAGAGTTGAACAGCATCCGCGCGTGGAGAGGCCGGCGAATGTAGCCAGCCTCACCGGCTGGGGAAATGCATCAATGGTGGTGGCCGCCCGGCCCGTGCACGTGCCCGTGGCTCAGCTCTTCGGCCGTGGCCTCGCGCACCTCGGTCACCTCCACATTGAAGAGCAGGGTGACCCCCGCCAGCGGGTGGTTCCCGTTCAACAGCACCTGCCCGTCCTTCACCTCTGTCACGGACCACACCTGATGATCGGGCGTTTGGAACTGCATGCCTTCCTCCACCTTGCTCCCGCCGAATTTCTCCAGGGGCACACGTTGCAGCAGGCGCTGGTCGAACTCCCCGTAGCCCTTGGCGGGGGGCACTTCCACATGCAGGGTATCGCCCGCTTTCTTGCCCTCCATTTCCTCCTCCAGGCCCAGAACGATGTTCCCCGCCCCGTGGAGGTAGGCGAACGCTTCGCGGCCGGCACTGGTGTCCAACGTACGTCCGTCCTGGTCGTTCAAGGTGTAGTGGAAGGAAACGACCTTGTTCTTGCCGATCAACATGGGTGCGGGAAATGGGGCGTGAAGGTAGGGCGAACGTACCTGCGTTTCCTGTCACCGGTCACCTCCGGGTTGCGGATCGCGCACGAACTTCGCGTGACCAGCGCTACCATGTTCTCCAAAGCATGCATGTATGCCATCCGGGCCCTTGTGCTCATGGCCAGTAGCCGCGATGCGAAGGAACGCTGGACCCTGCCTAGGATCGCCGAAGGCACCGGAGCGCCTCAAGCGTTCATGGGAAAGATCCTCCAACAATTGGTGCACGCCGGGCTGCTCGTCTCGGTCAAGGGACCCGGGGGGGGCTTCCAACTCCCGCCCGGTCCAGGGCCGAAGGTGGCGTTGGGCGAAGTGGTGCGCGCCATCGACGGTGATCGGCTTTTCAGCGGCTGCGCGCTCGGCTTCGATCAATGCGATGGCCGGAAGCCCTGCCCTATCCACCCGCAAATGACCCAGCTTCGCGAACGGTTGACGGTGATCCTCGGCAACACCTCGATCCAACACTTGGGAGAGGGGATCCACAGCGGACGGCTCTTCCTGCGGAAAAAAAGGTGAACCGGTCTTATCCAGCGAAGGCGCCCTTGAGCGCCTTCGCCGACTTTCACCAACGCCCGGCCGGTGGCCGTGGTCGGTACGTTGGATCACGAACCACTGCCGGGCAACAGCACCTTGTCGATCACGTGCACAATTCCGTTGCTCGCCGGTACGCTCCCCACGATCGTAGCGTCGTTGATCATGACCTTCCCGTCCTTCAGGTGCACGGTGACGTTCCCACCGTCCACCATGCCCAGATGCTGCCCATCACGAAGCTGCTCCGGCTTCAACACGCCAACGAACACATGGTATTGCAGCACGGTTTGAAGGTCGGCCTTCTTTTCCGGCTTGAGCAACCCGTCCACCGTACCCGGAGGTAACGCCTCGAATGCCGCATTGGTGGGGGCGAACACGGTGAAGGGACCGGCGTTACTGAGCGCATCGACCAGTTCCGCGGCTTGTACAGCCGCCACCAGTGTGGTGTGATCGGGCGAGCCCACAGCCACACCCACCACGTTCTTTTGGGAGCGATCGTCAACCACGGTGCTCTGGCCGCCGTCGGTCAGCAGCTCATTGGTGTGTTCGGTGGCAGGTGCGGGTGCGGGACCGGAACAAGCCGCCAGCAGGGAACCGCCGAGAAGCGCCGCATTGATCGAGTTGGGGAGGGGGATCATCGGGGGAAGGGATGGATTTCTACGGACAAAATTGTCCGGTTTTCCGCTCGGAAAGGTGACGATCGTCCGATCCCTGGGTGATCGTTGTCAGAGATCCTTGCGTCGGAAGCTGCGCACAGCCGCCCAAGCCGGCAACACGGTCCAAAGCAGCAGCTCCCCGAACGCCACAAGCATGCCACCTGCGCTCCCGAAGAAATCGCGGTATACCGCGCCCGTGTACCCAAGGAGCGCGGAGAGATCGATCCGGAGCATGATAAGAATGCGCGCCAGATCGATGGGGTTCAATGCCGCCAAGGGAACGATCATCGGTTCAATGGGTCGGTCGCTGAACGCATACATGAACCACAGTAGAACGGCATCCCAGACCATCACCATCAGCACCCAGGACACGAGCCCGATGCCAACGGCCCTGGCCCTGTCGCGTTGCGCCGTCGCGATCCAAAGCCCCAATGCGCAACAAACGGAGGTGAGCGCGATGCCGGTGAACAACAAGGTCCAACCGATCGGGCCCGGCGCCCAGACTGCGATGGGAAGACCCACACCCAACACGAGCGCTGCGGACAGGGCGATGGACACAGCGGCGAACTGCGCCAATACGATGCTGCGCCGGTGAAGTGGTTGCACCGCCAATAACACGGTGAACTCGTACTGGTTGTACGACCAGACGATCGTGAAGACCAGGGCGAGCAGCGGCACACTGGCAAGCGTGATCTGGGCGAGCGTGATGAGGGCCTTGGCGTTCTCCGGTTCCAACATGAACACGACGAAAGACAGAACGAACAAGAGCAAGGCGTACCCAATGGCGAAGCGGTTGCGGGCCAGGTCCAGGAGGGTGTAGTGCAGCACTTTCCGCATCGGTCACGCGTGTTGCAGGAGGAACCTGGGAAGCGCGGCGGCGAGCGAGCCCTCACCCGTGGCCTCCATGATCGTTTCAGGCGGCAAGGCGAACCGCAGCCTGCCCTCTTCCAGGTAGGCCACACGGTCGCCCAGGGCCTGTACCTCCTCCATGATGTGCGACGTGATCAGCACGGTGGTACCGGCACGTTTCGCACGTACGACCGCATCGAGCAGCTGCGAAGAGGCGATCGGATCAAGGCCGGCCGTCGGCTCGTCGAGCACCAATACCTGCGGGCGATACCGGAACGCGAGCACCGCACTTACCTTCTGCCGCATGCCCCCGCTCAATTGCCCGATGCGCTTGTCAAGCAGTGCTTTCATACCGAGCTGGCCGATCAAGCGGTCATCGGTGGTCCCCGAACGCGCATCGCGTATGTCGTTCATCATGCGCAACAGCTGCTCTACTGTAAGCTCGCGCGGGAACTCCGCGTATTGGGGCATGTAACCGAGGCCAGCTCGATAGGAAGGGTCCGTGCCGATCGCAATCCCGTTCACCCGGATGGCACCCTCACTTGCCCGCACCAGGCCCAACAAGCATTTCAGGAGCGTTGTCTTGCCCGATCCATTGGGACCGATCACCATTACCACTTCGCCAGCGGCGAATCGTGCGTTCACGCCACGCAGCGCCCACTGATGGCCGTACCGTTTCCCCAGCCCTTCGATCGTGATCCTATCCATTCGGTGGTTTCATCAAGGGCGATCGGTCCTCCAACGCGGCCGGGGTCAGGACAGGCACGATCCGTTCGCTCTGGTCCAACAGGTTCACCATGAGGCTGCGCGAAAGCACCATGGCATAGGGCATCCGCTCGGTGATCAACGCGAAGAGGCTCAGTGGATGATAGGGGACATCGCCGCGGCCATCATCGTTCAGGTCATAGCCGCTGTAGCGGTCCCAATGATTGCCGTTCAGGACGCTCATCACCAGATCGCCGTTCGTGGTCATATCGAACGTATTTCCGATGAACGTGTTGGTTCGTAACTCGGCACTGCTGTTGGCGAAGAGCCGGACCGCCCAGCCGTTCGATATGAAGCGGTTCCCCGTCACCACGGCCCGATTGCACCCATCGACAAGGAGGCCCACGGTGTTGTCGTCGAACCGATTGCCTTCGATCAGCGCGTCGTTTATCTCCTTGAGCAGCAATCCATAGGCACTCGCTCCGCGGTTGTGTGCGAAGTGATTGTCCGACATCACCACATCGTGGGTGAACATGACGGCCACCCCGGCTCCATTGTCATGGAAGAGATTGTGTGTGTAGCTGTCGCGATGGCTGAACATGAAGTGCAGGCCATAGCGTGCATTGAATGCGCTCGTATCGTCGTTCACGCGGCTATCGGTGACGAATTCCAGATAGATCCCGTCCCGATGGTCCCTCACGATGTTGCGTACCACCTGCACATGATCGCATTTCCACAGATGGATCCCGTTGGCGCGGCGGTTCTCGGGTATCCTTGCATCGCCCAGCACCCGGTTCCCCATGAGGAACGCGCGTGTGACACTGCTCAGGTGGATCCCGAAGAAACACCCGTTCACCACGTTGTTCGACAGGACGATATCGGACACGCCGATGCACTTGATGCCGGCGTTGTCGTTGAGGTCGCTCACGGCCGTTCCTCGCACCTCGAACCCATCGATGGTCACAAATGACGCGCGTACGACGATCACCTCTCCCCTTCCCTGGCCGTCGATCACGGGGTGGCCCACCCCCAGCAATACCACCGGCCTTTCGATCACGATGGGGCCTTCGGCATACACCCCCGCCACCACGCGCACCGTATCACAATCGGCGGTCAGTGACAAAGCGCGGGAAATGGATCCTCCCTTGCCAACATCATGGATCCGGGCGGATGCGGACTCGGCCAGCATCAAGGAGAAAAGAACGGCCCATACCCGGTACATGGCTTATTGATCGGTGAGCAGTGCCTTGGCCTGCATCCAATCCAATGTATCACCGGGGTGGTTCCTCAGGGCGTCCGTTCGATCAGCCACTGTCGCGAAAGCCGCCGTGTTCCCGTGCATGGGGCTGCTCAACGTGGCGGCGTGCAGGTAACAGGCCTTCGTGGCATCGATGAATGTCCCGCGGTGCGAGTGATCGCACACCCACCATGCCCTTACCTGCGCCTCCGCGATCGCTCCGCCGGCCACATACTGCACCATGCACTCGGGCGAATCGAACGCATAGGTGCGGCCGCCGGTGGTGACAATGGCGCTGGCGAACTGTGGGTCCATCACGTTCATCCGGCAAAAGCTGCATTCCACCTTCCCTATCTCCACCTGCGGCGTGCCTGTGTGACCGCACGAAGAGCCGAGCAGGATCAGCAGGAGGCCGATGGGTACCACCACCGGATCGGGGGATGGTCCCCGTTCGTGAACCGCCGATCGCTTCCTGGGCCATCGCCACTCTACCATCCAGATCGTGCAGGCCGCTGCGATCACCACGAAGAGGATCCATCCACCCGTGTCCGGCAGCGACCATGCGTCGAAGTTCAGGAGCTTCTTATGGCCGAACAGTGGTGGTTGGTAGGCCATTCCCTCCACTTTGATCGCCGCATGGGGATCCAGGTCGTGGCCGTATTTGTAGCCCCAAGCGAACATGTCCCACATGGCCCAGATCACATAAGCGAACAGTGCCATGATCCAACTGAAGAACGCACCACGCCGACCGATCAATGCCGCTACCAGGCCCCATCCGCTGAGCAGATAGAAGGCATAGCGCATGATCGCGAACTCCGGGAACATCTCGTTATGGATCGTTGCCATGCCGATGTAATGGTTAAGGCCGTTGATCTTGCCGGTGTCACCTTCGAACCGATCGTGGAAGATCTGCAGGGCCAATCCCTCCGGATACTGCGGTGCTGCGAGGTCGATGCGCCAAATGGGCACGTACAACAAACTGATCAACGCCAGCGCGCAGATCGCGATCACGAAGCGCGAGATGCGGCGTGGATGTGGAACGGTCATCGGTCGGTGGTTGATGGGGAACGCCGGCCGAATACGCCTGCGCTCCCTGTTCATCTTGCCGATGGCGGCCTACGAGCCCGCGTCCACGGAACGTGTTTCCGCCTTCAAGGGTACGTTGCTGCTGGCGGGTGAAACCCGTACATACCCCTGCATCTCCTGGTGGAGCGCGCTGCAGAAATCGGTGCAGTACATCGGCACCACGCCCACCTGATCGGGCACCCATTTCAGCGTTTGCGTTTCACCCGGCATGATCAGGAGTTCGGCGTTGGCCGCGCCCTTCACCGCAAAACCGTGCGGAACGTCCCAGTCCTGCTCCAGGTTGGTCACGTGGAAGTAGACCTCATCGCCCAGCTTCACGCCTTCGATGTTGTCGGGCGTGAAGTGCGAGCGGATGCTCGTCATCCAAACGTGCACTTCCCTGCCCTTCCTTTCGATCTTCGTTTCCTTCTCGCCTTTCGCCACGTACGGGTGCTCGTTCTTGTTGATGTCGAAGAACTTCACTTCACGTGCTCGTACGAGGTCCGCTGGAATGGCCTGGGCGTAATGGGGCTCGCCGATCGTGGGGAAGTCCAGCAGCAGTTCCATCTTGTCGCCATCTATGCTGAAGAGCTGGGCGCTCTGCGCCAGCTCAGGTCCTGTTGGCAGGTAGCGGTCCTTGGTGATCTTGTTGTAGGCGATCACGTACTTGCCCCAGGGTGCCTTGCTATCGCCGCCCGGTACGCACAGGTGCCCGATGCTGTAGTAGGTCGGCACGCGGTCCACCGGCTCAAGGGTCTCCAAGCTCCACTTCACGATCTCGCTGCTCACGAAGAAGCTCGTGTACGCGTTCCCCTTGCCATCGAACTCGGTGTGCAACGGACCAAGTCCGGGCTTCTTCACTTCCCCCTTGATCACGCTCTCGTACTTCAGTACGGGGATACCGAGGAAATCGCCATCGAAGTCGCTCTTCGCGATCGCATCCTGGATCTTGTTGAATTCGAACACGGGTATGAGCGCTGCCAGCTTGCCGCTTCCTACGATGTACCGGCCGGTCGGGTCCACATCGCATCCGTGCGGGCTCTTCGGGCAGGGCATGAAGTAGAGGATGTCCTTCAATTCCCGCGGGTCGAGTTGCACCACCTCGGTCATCACTTTGCTCTCGGCGTTGTGGGTGGCGTCGTTGTACCAGTTGCTGCGGTACTCCACAGGGACCTTTCGGCCCTTGCCATCCTTCACATACTGCTCGGCCTTCCTCCAATTCACAGCCATCACGAAATCCTTATCGCGCTGGCTCGCGTTCACCTCCAGCAGGCTGTACGCCTGCTCGCTGTTGTAACAGCTGAAGAAGAACCAACCGTCGCTCACCAGCTTGCCGGTGTGCGCCAGATCGAAGTTCATGCCCGGTGTGATGATCTGGAAGGCGATGGACATCCTTCCCGTCTCCGGCTCCGGATGGATGAAGCTCACCGTGCCCTTGAAGTTCTCGCGATAGCTCTCGATGGGCACATCGCGCTCGGAGTCCGTGCCCATGGGAATGCTGAAGCGCGTGCCTGCGACCACGTATTCGCTGTTCGGCGTGGTGAACGGCGAGCTGTGGTTACCGGCGCAATTGGGGATCTCGATGATGGACCGCGTGCGGAAGGTTCCCAGGTCCACCAAAGCGATCCGCGGTGTATTGTTGCCATTGATGAAGCACCATTTGCCATCGGGCACGCCATCGGTCTGTGAGAGCTCGGGGTGGTGGCTGTCATCCCAAGGCACATAGCCGTGACTGGTCATGAGCAGCGGTTTGGTCTCTTCGCTGAAGCCATAGCCGCTCATGGCATCCTCTGTGAAAACGGGGATGTTCCGCAGCAGACGGCCACTGGGAATGCCGTACACGCTCATCTGGCCGCTGAAACCGCCACTAACGAAGTTGTAGAACTCGTCGTACGCCCCGGGCTTCACATACACTTTGGCAGCGGCGTCGCCTTGCACCACCGCTTGCGCGGTCCGTGGGCGGCAACCCTGCATGGTGTTGATCGCGAGGAAGAGCGATACCGCTCCGCTCAGCAGCAGGAGCGGGATGGAACTGGATCGTTTCATGGTGCAGGTGTTTCGGGGTTCAAAGGGTGCGCATGTATTCGAGGACCTGACGGGCTTCGTCCATTGTGAGGTTCTGGTCGGGCATGCGAACCAGGCATTGTTCGAGCATCTTCTGGGCTTCCGGATCCTCGCTCAGCATGGCTTCCGTGTTCATGATCATGTTCATGATCCATTCCGGCTTGCGCTTGGTCATGATGCCCTTCCACCCGGGACCAACGATCCTGTTCTCGCCGAGGCTGTGGCAGGCCTGGCACTTCACATCATACGTGGTCTTGCCCTTCTCTGCCATGGGGTGGTCCACTTCGCCGAGGGTGATGTCCGCGGCTGTGAGCAAACTTGCCTTGGCGGATGCGCCGCCATCGTTCGCCGAAGGCGGAGCGCCCGCACCCGGAGGTACATTGGAGGTTCCGTTGCCCGCGTCCCCACCACAGCCGATGGCCATTAGAGCGAGCGTGATCATGGCGATGCGTGTTGTTCTCATGTTTCCGGTTCTTTTCGCGATCGTTCGGTCTTGTTCGGATGGTGCCTTCCTGGGTTGACAAATTTCATCGGACTTTTTTGTCCGATATATGACCTTTGTCAATCTTGTGATCGATCATTCTCGGAACACTTGCGCCATGCCGTTGTTCCAGGGCACCGTTCCCGCGCGCCAGTGGTTCGAAGTAGCGCTATGGAACCTGTTGTTCGCGGCATTGATCGGTTGCGTCCTGCGGTCGATCTACCTCGTCGAGATCCCGCACGTGCACTTCAAACCGCTGTTGCATGCGCATTCCCACGTTGCGCTGCTCGGTTGGATGTTCATCGCACTGACCGCAATCCTGTTGCGCAGCGAGACGGCATGCGGCCCTTCGCGCTCCAGTGGTCTGCTGCTTTGGGTGGCACAAGCTGCGGTGGTGGGCATGCTTCTGAGCTTCCCCGCCCAGGGTTATGGCCCCGTCTCCATCGCCTCCTCTTCGGTCCATCTGCTGGTGAGCTATGCGCTGGCCTGGCGCATCAGGAAGGCCACCACCGGCTGGCGTGCGGATGGAAGTCGCTTGCTGGCCCGATTGTCGATCGGGTTCATGGTCCTGAGCACGCTGGGGGTCTGGGCGGTGCCCATCCTGCTTGCGAACGGCGCCTTTGGTTCGGAGCTCTACTATTGGTCCATACAGTTCTTCCTCCATTTCCAGTTCAACGGATGGCTCTGGTTCGGTGCGTTGGCGCTATGGTCGCGCTGGGCGGAGACCCATGGGATGGAGGAACCGTTGGATCGCACCACCATCCGGCTCTGGGTCATCAGCGCCTTTCTCACCTTCGCGTTGGCCATCGCCTGGAGCGAACATCATTGGCTCACGTTCGGTATCAATTCCGTGGGAGTGCTGTTGCAAGGGTGGGCCGGCTGGCGCACGGCGCGATCCATCCAAAGCACCCAACGCCGCCTTCATACCAGGACCGCGCTTTGGGCATGGCGATGCGTAACCTATGCGCTGATCGGTATGGGGATCAAAGTGCTCATCCAAGCCGCGGTAGCCGTTCCCCAGGTAGCCCATTTGGCGTTCACCGTACGGAACTACGTGATCGGCTTCATCCACCTCAACATGCTCGGCGCCATCAGTATGATGTTATTCGCAATGGCCTTGTTGGAAGGATGGTTCTTGCCAACGAACCCGCTCGCTCGGATCGGGCTGTCGCTCTTCACGGCGGGAGTGATCTTGAGCGAAGCCGCATTGTTCCTTCAGGGTACGCTGTTCTGGGCCGGCCTGGGATTGATCCCTGGCTATTACTGGATCCAGTTGCTTTCGTCGCTACCCATGCCGCTAGGTGTGTTCGCGCTGCTCATCCACCTTCGACGAAGACCGGCCACCGCACCCGTTCGAACAGCGCCTGTACAATGAATCCGATGCCCGGAAGCGAGTTCCGCCGGTGAGCGAAATGCGGGCCCGTTCGCTCCCGGGTCCCGATGGTGCGTTCGGGACGTGGTGCGGGATCGTACGACTTGTTCGACCCGGTGGCCGAAGAACATGTGGTGCAGTTCCACACGGGGATGAACACAAACAGGCATGGTGCGCGCCCAACATACTTGGGCTCGAAGATGGCCGCGCCTTCATCCTGTGCGATCAACAGGGGAGGAAAATGGAACACGAACGAACCCAAGGTCAACTCCATGGTACCCGCCGATCGCGACACTGTCGTCCTGTTGATCCAGTCTGGACGTGAACAGTGCGAGAGGGCGGAATAGTGACGCGTTCGTGAAGCGGTGGGTCGCTCCGATCGAGCATGTCCGCGCAGGTGGGATCAGAGCGCGTCAGTGCTGCATCACCACCTGCGCACGCGCGGTTCCTCCCGTGGCGAAGACCACCTCCACGACATAGCTGCCCGGCGCGTATCCGCTCACGGAAAGTTCCGGTGTCCAGGGCGCGTCCAACAGTTTCCGCCCGGTGGCATCGTACACGCGCACGCTGATCGCCGTCCGATCGTTGCCGGTCCGGATGGTCACGTACTCGTTCGCTGGATTCGGCCAGAGGCCGAGCACCTCGCTGCCACGCGTGTCGGGAACCCCCAGGGTGGTGCACGGCAGCGCGCTGGCCAGGTAGCTCCGACGGGAGGTGATGAACGATCTCAGTCCGTACACGGTCTGCGTTCCCCCGCCACCACCGCCGCCGCCGCCCGTCACGGTGATGTTGTTGTCGATGTTCGCATCGAACTGTGCACTGGTGTATTGTTTGTTGGCATCGGCATACACGTGGGGCGCGATCAGGTCCACCAGCGAATCGATGTGCGGATCCAGTGCGGTGTTCGTGAAGTCATCGAACACAGCGCAGTATTCCGTCAGGTAGTCGTTGTAGAAGGAGGGAATGCCCATCACCTTGGTCATGAGCGGTCGGTTGGCGGCCAGGTAGTTCGGTGCGAGGTTCAGCAGGCTTCCGCCACCGCCGCCGCCCATGCCACTGTACCGGCCGAAGGCCATGTTCGCATCCCAGTGGATCCAGTTCCATTGGAACGTGGTGCTGTCGTGGTAGAGGTAGTAGTTGCGCGCACTGTTGATGTACGCATCCAGGTTGGCAAAGAGATTGTCGAGGGCGAGGGACCGCAGCAACGGCGCCCACACCCATTGGTCGGGCAATTGCGTTGCGAGATCGGCATCGCTGGTGTTGTTCAAGAGGTCCAGCAGGGCGATCAGATCGGTCCAGTCGTTCGCGGTCTCGTTGGTCTTCAGTTCGTAGCGGCTGGTGTAGCTGCTCGGGGAGGAGCCGTAGTACTTCAGGTCGGCCTCCCCCGAGGTGCCGCCGCCACCCCCACCTCCGGCGAAGTTGTCGCCCGCTTTGAAGAGGTTGCCGTCGTTGTCGTCCACCCAACGATCCAGGAAATTCTTGTCCACCGCCTCCACCGTGTTGTAGAAGCCCCAGAACGTGCCGTTCATGTACACATTGGCGAATTCCACCCTCGGTGCGAGCACACCATGGTCCACGCAGAAATCGAAGAACACCTTCTCCCGCAGGAAGGTGGGGTCGCTCCAGCAGTTGTTGAAGTGCATTTTGGAAAGACCACGGAACTTCTGCTCATCCAAATGGTCGTTGAAATCCACCTTGAACGACTTCTTGTTGCCCGGGTGGCTGTAGCTGCTGTTGCCTTTCAGGTCCACTTCCACGCTGTCGAAGGTGAAGGTGCCGTATTGGTCGGTGATGGTGATCGCGGCCGTGAGGGTCTGGCCCAGGTCGTTGGTGTAGTACGTGGTCAGCGTGTTCCAGAAATCCGGGTCGCTGAATTCGAGGTGGACCTCCAGGACCTGATCGGTATTGAACAGGCTGTCGCTGGGCGCCTGGGCATGGGCACAGCACGCCACCGCCATTGCTGCGGGGAAAAGGAACAGGCGCATGGAAGGGGATCGAAGGGTTGGGACCGGCAACATTAAGGACTCCGGTCCGTCGCCAGGGTTCGATCCGCTGGAAGCCGCCGCCGCGCCGCTCAACAATGGGATCTGCGGGTCAAAGCCGAACTTCGTCGCGATGCCCCAGGAAAAGCTGTTCGGATCCTTCCCGCCCGCCACACGCGAGCAATGGGAGGCGGTGATCTCGAAGGAATTGAGGGACAAGGAGCTGTCCGCATTGTTCGTGCAAGTGGAAGATACCCGGCTACCTCCCTTCCATATGGCCGGGGAGCACCCAACCAGGGGTGAACGCCGCCGTGGGATACGCCGCCAAGGGATGGCGTGGCGTGCCACCGTGGAAGTGGGCCCCTGGCAGCCGAACGCGAACGACATCCTGCTCGAAGCCTTGATGGGCGGCGCGGATGGCGTGCGTGTGACCGGTGATGATGTGAGCCAGGTGCCGGAGATGTTGAAAGATGTCTTGATGGGCGCCATCGATCTGCAGGTGCCCGGAGGGGGAAGGTCCACATTGCATTGGGTATTGAAGCACGCGAAAGCGCAAGGCGTACCGGACCATGAGCTCAGTGCGTACATCAGCGCGCCCACGGACAGCGAGGTGATCGCCTTGCTGAAACCGTATCCGCGCATCCGCATATCGGAGATCGACGACCGGCAGCACGGGCATTCGATCCCACACTTGGCCATCGAACGCGGCCGCGCGCAGCTGCGCTCCTTGATCGCCGCAGGCATGACCGTGGACGATGCCTGTGCACGGATCCAATTCAAGTTCCACCTCGAAGACGACCTCTTTGGCGAGGTAGCGCGGTTGCGCGCCTTCCGCGAGGCCTGGGCCGCCGTGGTGGATGAATTCAAGCCGAAGCACGACTGCTCGCACAACACGTGGATCCAGGCGGTCGTCTCCTACCCTGCCGAAACGAAGTCCGCGCACGAGAACCTGATCCGCGCCACGCTGCAAGCTGTCAGCGCGATCACCGGCGGCTGCGATGGCCTCACCATCCCCACCCCTGCCCTGCCCGAAGGCGATGCCCTTGCACGACGCATCGTCCGCAACATCCACAACCTGCTGCGCGACGAGAGCTTCCTGGGGCGTGTGGCCGATCCCATCGGTGGATCCTACACCGTCGAACAGATCACCTCCACATTGGTCAAAGCGATGACCGACCGGGAAAGCGCTGCCCAGCCAGCAGCCAGCGCAGCTGTCACTTCGCGCGCAGTCGAGAAGCAAGAGCCGGTGGCTGGGCTACCGAACAGAGAAGAGATCCCCCTCAAGTCCTTCTACACTTCCGAAGACACGAAGGAAATCGAGCACCTCCACTACGCCGCCGGCATCCCGCCCTACCTGCGCGGACCCTACGGCAGCATGTACGCCATCCGTCCGTGGACGATCCGCCAATACGCGGGATTCAGTACCGCCGAGGCGAGCAACGCCTTCTACCGCCGCAACCTTGCCGCCGGACAGATGGGATTGAGTGTCGCCTTCGATCTCGCCACGCACCGAGGCTATGACAGTGATCATCCGCGCGTGAAAGGCGATGTGGGCAAGGCCGGCGTGGCCATCAGCAGCGTGGAGGACATGAAGATCCTCTTCGACAGCATCCCGCTGGACAAGATGAGCGTGAGCATGACCATGAACGGCGCCGTGCTGCCCATCATGGCCTTCTTCATCGTGGCGGCGGAGGAACAGGGCGTACCACCCGAACAGTTGCAGGGCACCATCCAGAACGACATCCTGAAGGAGTTCATGGTGCGCAACACCTACATCTATCCGCCGGGCCCCAGCATGCGCATCGTGGGCGACATCTTCAGCTACTGCGCGAAGAAGATGCCCAAGT
>CAZFAW010000021.1:0-14571 GCA_964517015.1 uncultured Chryseobacterium sp. | reverse complement strand
TCCAGCACAGCACGGCCGACCTGCCCGTGGTGCTGGGCAAGACGATCAGCAACGAGACCTTCGTCACCGACCTGTCCAAGATGCCGCACCTGCTCATGGCCGGCGCCACGGGCCAGGGTAAATCGGTGGGCCTGAACGCGATCCTCGTGTCGCTGCTCTACAAGAAGCACCCCAGCCAGATCAAGTTCGTGCTGGTGGACCCGAAGAAGGTGGAGCTCACGCTCTTCAACAAGATCGAGCGGCACTTCCTGGCCAAACTGCCCGGCAGCGAAGACGCGATCATCACCGATACGAAGAAGGTGGTGGCCACGCTCAACAGCCTGTGCATCGAAATGGACGAGCGGTACGAGCTGCTGAAGGAGGCGGGCGTGCGCAACATCAAGGAGTACAACACCAAGTTCATCAGCCGCCGCCTGAGCCCCGAAAAAGGCCACCGCTACCTCCCCTACATCGTGCTGGTGGTGGACGAGTTCGCCGACCTGATCATGACCGCGGGCCGCGAAGTGGAAACACCCATCGCGCGGCTGGCCCAGCTGGCCCGTGCGATCGGGATCCACCTGATCATCGCCACGCAGCGCCCGAGCGTCAACATCATCACCGGCACCATCAAAGCGAACTTCCCCGCGCGCATCGCCTTCCGCGTGACCAGCAAGGTGGACAGCCGCACGATCCTGGACAGCGGCGGTGCCGAACAGCTGATCGGCCGTGGCGACATGCTGCTGAGCACCGGCAACGACCTGATCCGCATTCAGTGTGCCTATGTGGACACGCCCGAGGTGGAGAAGATCACCGAGTTCATCGGCGAGCAGCGTGGATACCCCGATGCCTTGATCCTGCCCGAGGTGCCCCTGGAGGAAGGCGAAGGTGGTGGCGACCTCGACGATGGCGAGCGCGACAGCATGTTCGAAGAGGCCGCGCGACTGGTCGTGCAGACGCAGCAGGGAAGCACCTCACTGATCCAGCGCAAGCTGAAGCTCGGCTACAACCGCGCCGGCCGCATCGTCGACCAGTTGGAAGCCGCCGGCATCCTCGGACCCTTCGAGGGCTCCAAGGCGCGCAGGGTGATGATCCCCAACGAGGCCGCGCTCATGGCGCACCTTGGTGCGGGATCAGGCGCTCCTGCGCCGGTCGAGCCGGGGATGGGGGGATTCTAGAGACGCACGAGCGTAGACGCTCGCTCCAGTTCGCGGGCCCCCGAATTACCGTGGCGCATGGGTTAGTTTACGTCTTCAATACAGAATGCCCGCGCCTCGTTACATTGTTCTCCTAGTGGTCCTTCACCAAGAACTCGTCCGCGACTGTGTCGCGGATGCTAAAGAAGGTCGTCTTTGACGACCAGCGCGTCATATACGCGCTTCCCTGACATCCGCGATGCGAACGCAGACGAGATGCAAAAGGATCCTAGCGTGGACCAAGGCGCCCTCTGCGGGATCCAAGGGACGGTGGTCCTGCGAGTACTTAAAGCGACGCTTGATGGAAGGGTATGCGCGGCAGGCCGACCGATCGTGGTGCGTTGATCGGCTCAGCGCCCTTTCACGAAGCGCAGTGTGCGCACGACCGCACCCGTGCGGGCTTCGCTCACATAGGCGCCGGCCGGTAGATCCACGAGGTCCAGTTGTACCCCGGTCCCGGCCTGTTCGCTCCGATCGAGCACCACACGCCCCAGTGCATCGGTGATGCGCACGGAGAGGACACCGGTCGGGTCGTGCATCGCGACCTGGAGCGATCCCGTCGCGGGGTCGTAGGTCTGGGTCAGGGTGCTCACTGTGTTCCACTCGGCCATGCCGATGGTACCGATCGCCTCGCAGCAGTCGTTGTTCCAGGCCGGGTCGGTGCCTTCGATCGCGGTGCTCGCGCCCAACACGCCGTCGGCCGAGCCTGCACGATCCTCCACCACCTGCCCGCCCCCTTCGTTCAGCACCCAATACCCGATCAAGCCCGGAGTGCCGATGGCCAGGATGTAATCCTTGTCGGCCAGGATCTGCGCCGCCGTGCGGGTGAAGTTGAAGATGCGCACCTGTGAGATGTTGCCTTCGAAGGCGCTGCTGCCGGACTCGTCGCGGCCGATGCTCATCACGGGGTTCGCCGTGGTGACGGTGGGGTCCCCTCCGAAGATGCCGCGATCACCTATGTGGCTGCCGTCGACATAGAAGTGGAGCGAATCGTTTTCGCGTGCGATGGCCACATGATGGCATTCCCCGTCCAGCACCTCGCCGCCCCAACTGCCGTTGTCGATCAGGATGTAGTTGATGCCGCCCAATTGGATGCCCAGCATCTTGGCCGTGGATCCGCCCCACAGTTCGTGGAAGAAGAACAGGAAGCCATCGCCGAACCCGGAAGTATTCGACAGGATGCGCCCGTGGTTCACCTGGTCCGCCGCAACGCCGCGTACCACCGCTTCCAGCGTGAAATCGCCGTTGCCGACCGCACTGAACGCGTTACCGTTGATGGTGACATTGTCGTCCACCCCATCGAAGTGGAGACAGCCTTGGGCGCGGCCAAGGAGGGCGGAAAGCAGCATGCCGCACGCTGCAGCAATTCGGAACGAACGTTTCATCGGGGAGGTGTTGTGGAAGGAAAGACGAGGCGCCGGACCGACGGTTGCGCCTATTGCCCGCTCGCCTTCTTCAAGCCGTCCTCGACCATTTCATAGAACTGATCGAGCTTGGGCATGATCACGATGCGGATCCTGCGGTTGGTGGAACGGCCTTCGGGCGTGTCGTTGGAGACCAGGGGTACGTATTCGCTGCGCCCACCGGCTGTGATGCGCGCGGGATCCACCTTATAGTCCGTTTGCAGCACGCGCGCGATGGTGGTGGCGCGTTGGGTGCTCAGGTCCCAGTTGTCCTTCACGCATTCGCGGGCGATGGGCACGTTGTCCGTATGGCCTTCCACCAAGACCTCCTGGTCGGGCTTGTCGTTGAGCACCAGCGCCACCTTGGAGAGCACCTCGCGCGCCCGGACGGAAAGCTCCGAGCTGCCGCTCTTGAAGAGCATCTTGTCGCTGAGGGAGATGAACACCACGCTCTTCTCCACGTTCACGGTCACATCGGTGTCGTTGAGGTTGCCGAGGCTGCTCTTGAGGCTCACCACCAGGGCCAGCGTCACGGAATCCTTTTTCGTGAGCGCGTCCTGCAGGGTGCGGATGCGCAGGTCCTGCTCCTTGATCTGTTCGAGCGATCTCTCCAGGTTGGCCGCCTCCTGCTTGGAGAGGGTCGCCATCTGGCCCACGTTGTTCAGCAGTGCCGCGTTGGTGTTGTTCAGCTGGGCCACCTGATCCTTCAAGTGCTGGTTGCTGTTGGTGCACTCGGCCAGGCGCGCATCGAGCACATCCTTGTCGCCGCGGCATTCGTCCAGTTCGCCCTTCACCGCCTGCATCTCGTCGATGAGGTTCTGGTTGGAGAGCTGCAAGGCTGCGTACTTCTTCTTCGATACGCAGGAGGTGAGCACCAGGGCGGTGCCGAAGAGGAGGATCACTTGGCGTTTCATGGAACGTGTTCGCGGTTCGGCGCGCAAGATAGCCGGGCGCACACGTGGCCGGCATTCGTTCATTCCACAGCAGGTTGTTCGCCACCTTCCTGCCATGTACCGGCGGGAACCCGCCGGCGCGTGCAGCTTTGCTCGCATGGCCCTTTCACGCTTCTGGACCTGGATGCTGTTGCTGAGCATCGCCTGGATCCTGGGCCTCCTGTTCACCGGTCAGCGGTATTCGTTGGGCGCGCTGGTGAACGGCCGGCAGGGCGAAGCGCTGGTGGTGCTGGAATTGGACACGGCCGACCTTCGGGGAAGCGCCTTGCTGGCCGACCTTCGGCACTCGGCCGATGCGCCGCCGGTGATGCGTGGCGACACCGTCTACACGCTGAACGATGCGGGCGTGGTGAAGGCGAGCGTGGGTACCGTTCCCGCCGACGGCCTCTTCCCCACCTGCCGCAACACACTTACCGACCTGTGGCTGCCACTGATCGGTTACCTCACCTTCTTCTGCGGCCTGTTGAACCTGCTGGTGGACTCGCGCGCCATGGAGAAGCTCGCTCGCTTCCTCTCCCCCATCTTCCACCGGATCTTCCCCGACCTGCGCAAGGACCATCCCGCCTATGGCTTCATGACCCTGAATTTCGCGGCCAACTTCCTGGGCCTGGACAGCGCCGCCACGCCCTTCGGCCTGAAGGCCATGGAGAGCATGCAGGCGGACAACCCGACGAAGGACCGCGCCACCAACGGCCAGATCATGTTCCTGTGCCTGCACGCGGCGGGCCTCACCCTGCTTCCCACCAGCATCATCGGGTACCGTGCCGCCATGGGTGCGGCCAACCCGGCGGACATCATGGTCCCGCTGATCATCACCTCGTTCGTGGGCACGCTCGCGGCGCTGGTCTTCGTTTCGATCAAGCAGCGCATCAACCTGTTGAACGGACCGGTGCTGGCCTTCGTGGTAGGGATCAGCGTGGTGATCGGCGCGCTCATGGCCTACATCACCGGCCTGGCGGGCGTGCACAAGTTCCATTTCACCGACAACCTGAGCAACGGCATGTTGCTGGGCATCATCGGCCTGATCGTCGGCTTCGCGCTGTGGAAGGAGAAGTACTTCACGGAGAAGGGCACCAACATGTTCGACAGCTTCGTGCACGGCGCCAAGGACGGCTTCACCACGGGCTTGCGCGTGCTGCCGTACATGATCGCCATGCTGGCCGCGCTGAGCATCTTCCGAAACAGCGGGTTGATGGGGCTGGTGATGGACGGCCTTTCCGCAGGCATGGCCGCGGTGGGCGTGGACAAGCAGGTGATCGATGCGATCCCGGTGGCGCTGATGCGCCCGTTCAGCGCAGGCGGCTCGCGCGGCTTCCTCCTGGACGCCATGAAAACGTACGGGCCCGACAGCCTGACCGGCCAACTGGTCTGCCTCTTCCAAGGGGCCGCGGAGACCACCTTCTACGTGGTGGCGCTCTACTTCGGCAGTGTGGGCGTGAAGGACAGCCGCTACGCCCTGTGGGTGATGCTGCTTGCCGACCTGGTCTGCGTGATCACCGCCGTGATCGTGTGCCGCGCCTATTTCTGATCATCGTTCGGCGCCGGTTTTTGGGTTTCTTCGCGGCCCGAATGCGAAAACGACCGAAGATCGCCATGCACCGTTCGCCGATCCATGGCAACGGGGTGCGCGCCATCGCCTCCATACGCAAGGGCGAGGAGATCTGCCGATACAAAGGCCGCCTGGTGACCCACGCCGAGGCCGATGAGATCCACGGGGGCGAGGACACCGGCCACACCTTCCTCTTCATCCTGAACGATGATTGGGTGGTGGATGCCAGTGCGGGCGGCAACATCGCGCGCTGGATCAACCACGGCTGCGAACCCAATTGCGAGGCCGCGATCGTGGAGCACGAAGGGAAGGACCGCCGCAAGGACCACATCCTGATCAGCGCGTTGCGACACATCCGCAAGGGAGAGGAATTGACCTACGACTACGACATCCAGGTGCCTGGGCGAGTGACCGCCGCCGAACGGAAGCTCTGGGCCTGCCATTGCGGCTCACCCAAGTGCGTGGGCTCCATGATCAAACCACGGAAGAAGAAGCGTGTGAAGAAGAAGGCCCGCAGCGCACGCCGGTGAGCACCCGGGCCGGTGGCACGATCGTTGCCAGCAGCCCCCCCGAATACCTTCGCCCCCATCATGAAGAACCTGGCCCTCTGCAGCCTGTTGCTGCTTTCCCTCACCGCCTCCGCACAGGACGACCCCAAGAGCCGTGCGATCGTGGACCGGATGATCGCCAAGAACAAGGGCTACACCAGCTTCGAGGCCGATTTCGCCAGCCGCCTGCAGGACAAGGCCGCCAAGCTGGACGTGAACCAGACCGGCAACGTGAAGGTCAAGGGCAAGAAGTTCCTCTTGAACCTGAACGACCACACGGTGATCAACGACGGCATCGCGCTATGGACCTACAGCAAGGAGACCAACGAGGTGACGATCAGCGACCCCGCCGACATGGGCCAGGACCTCGATCCGAGCAACCTGCTCACCGCGTATGAAAAGGGGTTCAAGAGCCAGTTCGTGGAAGAGAAGACCGATGCCAACGGCACGGCGGTGCAAGTGATCAAGCTCTTCCCGCTGGACCCCACCAAGAAACCCTACCACACGGTAGTGATCACCCTCGACAAAGCCCGGCTGGAGCCGAAGGTGGTGCAGGTGCTCTACAAGAACGGCAACACCATCACCTACACCCTCAAGAAGTTCACCCCGAACGTGGAACTGGGCGATGCACTGTTCGTGTTCGACAAGGCCCGGTATCCGGGCCTGGAGGTGAACGACATGCGCTGAGGCCGGGAAGCGGCAACGTTCGCCGCGTCTATTTTCGTCGCGCCACGCACCTTCCTTGTTCCGGGCCGTGGCGATGAATGGGGCGTCATCACAGCCATCCGCTCACCTGGGCGGGCATGCTCGTCACGCTGGGCATCATCTTCGGCGACATCGGTACGTCCCCGCTGTACGTGTTCAAGGCCATCGCCGTGGGCCAGGGGATCTCGCGCGAACTGGTGATGGGCGCGGTGAGCTGCATCTTCTGGACGCTCACGCTCCAGACCACCTTCAAGTACATCCTGCTGGTGTTGCGTGCGGACAACCGCGGAGAGGGTGGCGTGTTCGCCCTGTACGCCCTGGTGCGGCGCTTCGGCAAATGGGCCTACCTGCCCGCGCTCGTGGGCGCGGCCTCGCTGCTGGTGGACGGCATGCTGACCCCACCGATCTCGGTGGCCTCCGCCATCGAGGGTTTGGGCGGCATCAGCACCATGGAAGGGATCATCGAACCGGGCAACCGGCTCACGATCGGCATCGTGATCCTGATCATCAGCATGCTCTTCTTCTACCAGCGCTTCGGCACCAAGGTGGTCGGCACCACGTTCGGTCCCATCATGTTGATCTGGTTCACCATGCTGCTGGTGCTCGGGTTGGTGCAGGTGTTGGAGCACCCCTACATCATCGGCGCGCTGAACCCGGCCTGGGGAGTGCACCTCCTGACGAAGTACCCCGGCGGGTTCTGGCTGCTGGGGGCGGTGTTCCTCTGCACCACGGGGGCCGAGGGGCTCTACAACGATCTGGGGCACTGCGGCCTGAAGAACATCCAGGCCACCTGGATCTACGTGAAGATCGCGCTGGTGCTGAACTACATGGGCCAGGGCGCATGGCTCATGGAGCACCTGGGCGAAACGCTCGGCGAACGCAACCCGTTCTATGAGCTGATGCCGCACTGGTTCCTGCTGGCCGGCGTGGGCATCTCCACCGCTGCGGCCATCGTGGCCTGCCAGGCGGTGATCAGCGGGTCCTTCACCTTGATCAACGAGGCGATCACCCTGAACTTCTGGCCGCGGGTGCGGGTGAAGTTCCCCACCGATGTGCGCGGGCAGATCTACATACCCAGCGTGAACTGGCTGCTCTGGGCGGGGTGCATGGGCGTGATGCTCTACTTCCGCAGCAGCAGCGCCATGGAAGCGGCCTACGGCTTTTTCATCGTGGTGGCCATGCTCATGACCAGCACCCTCATGTTCGGCTACCTGCGCTACCTGAAGCGCTGGCACCTGCTGCTGGTGCTGCCCGTGATCGCCCTCTTCTTCACCATGGAAACGGCCAACTTCGTGGCCAACGGAAGGAAGATCCTTCAGATCCCCCTCTTCGTGGTGTTCGTGGCCGCGCTCACCATGATCATGTTCGTGTGGTACCGCGCCCGCAAGATCACCAATCGCTTCCTCGATTTCGTTCCCCTCCCCGACCATGCACAGGCGCTCCGCGACCTGAGCGCGGACGACGACATCACCAAGTTCGCCACCCACCTGGTGTACCTGACCAAGGCCAACCAGCCCCTGGAGGTGGAGAAGCAGATCATCGATTCCATCTTCGCCAAGAAGGTGAAGCGCGCGGAGATCTACTGGTTCGTGCACGTGAACTACACCGATGAGCCGTACACCATGGAGTACCGCGTGATGGAGCTCATCGACGACAAGGTGATCCGCGTGGATTTCGACCTCGGCTTCCGCGTGCAACCGCGCATCAACGTGCTGTTCAAACGCGTGATCCAGGAACTGGCCGAGAACCAGGAACTGGTGTTCCGCAACAAATACGAGAGCATCGCCAAGGCCGATTTCCACACCGACATCACCTATGTGCTCATGGAACGCATCATGAGCCTGGAGAACGAGTTCAACCTGAAGGACGACATGGTCCTGGACGCGTACTTCGCCCTGAAGCGCGTGGCATTGAGCGATCGCGAAGCCTTCGGGCTGGACCCGAACCTGACCGTGGTGGAACAGGTGCCGCTGGTGCTCCAGCAGCGCCGCGAACCACCGCTCAAACGCAAGGTGATCCCGCCGCCGGCCGGGGCAGGGTGATCCCACCGCAACGAAAAAGCGCGCGCCCCGACCGATCGGGGCGCGCGCCATTCCGGGGTCCCGTTGCTCAGCGACCGATGATCACGCGCTGAGACACGATGCGCTCGCCTTCCGTGGCGCGCACCGTGTACATGCCCGGCGCGAACGCGCGCACGTCCATCACCAGACGCACCTCGCCATCGGCATTGCGTTGCCGGGTGCTCCAGACGGTGCGCCCCATGGCGTCCACGAGATCCACCGTGCGGGCAAGTTCGCTGGGAGCGAGCAGCACCGTCAATTGCTCGTTCGCGGGGTTGGGGAACACGGTCAGGCCATCCGCTTCCTTCCAGTCGCCCGGATCGATCGCCTCGCCCTCCAGCGCAGCAGGCAGGAACGCCGTTCCGCTGATCTGCACGGTGAGCGTGTAGCACTGGCCGGCGTTGAAGGCGCCGTTGTACCCGTACACGTAGGCGCGGTACAGGCTGCTGTAGGTGGAGGTGTTGTAGATGATGGTCTCCGCGGTGGTGCCCGTGTTCTGGCTCACGGCCAGGGAAGTGCTCCCTCGGTACAGGCGCAGGTCGTAGTCTGCGGGCAGGTTCGTGAGCGTGACCTTGATGTTGCGCTGTGCCGTGGTGTTCGCGAACTGGAACCAATCCTTGTCCGTACTGGTGCCGATCGAAGCCGTGCGGGTGGTGTTGGCCGCGATCACGTAGGCCGTGCTGCTGGAGTTGTTCGGTTCGTAGCCGTCGGTACAGCCCCCCACCACCGCAGCGCTCGCGGTGAGCAGGTAGCACTGGGTGGCGCTGAACGCGCCGCCGTACCCGTACACATTGATGTAGTAGGTTCCGGCGGCAGCGCTGTTGTAGGTGATCGCCTCGCTGGTGGTGCCACCGGCCTGGCTGATGGCCACCTGCGTACCCGCCGAGTTCAGGAGCTTCACGTCGTAATCACCGGCCAGGTTGCTCACGGCGATGCTGATGTTGGTGGTGGCAGTGGTGGTGAACTTGTAGAAGTCCACATCGGTGGACGATGCGATGAGGGCATTGATGCTGGCCGGGAGGGTGATGGAGGCCGCGGTGGCCGTGCTGTTGTTCGCCTCGAGCGCATCGGGGCAACCGGTGCCGCTCAGGGTGGTGAACGAGGCGGTGGCGCTGTAGGCCGATGATCCGGAGGAACAGACCGCCTGCACCTGGAAATTGTAGCTGGTATTGGCAGCCAGCCCGCTGAGGGCGTAGCTCGTGGTGGTGAGGCCGCTCACCGTGGTCCACGTGGAGGCGGAGGCGAGCTTCCACTGCAGGTTGTAGCTCGTGGCACCGCTCACCGCGCCCCAGCCCAACGCGGCCGTGGTGGTGGTGACGCTCGATGCCGTGAGCGACCCCGGCACACCGCACCCGCCGCCGCTGCATGCGGTGAGGCACGTGGCGGCGTTGATGTTGTTCACGATCACGTTCTTGGGCTGCGTGCCGAAGCCGTTGTTGAAGTTGATGCCCACCGCGTTCAGGTGGCAGTAGCTCATGATGGTGCCGCCGGTGCCCGGGATCGGACCGGTCGCGCAGGTCCCCTCGCTGTACCCGGCCTGCTGCCCGCAGCCGTCGATCGCGGTGTTGTTGCCGTTCCACACGCAGGCGTGCGTATGGCGCGAACCCAGGAGGTGGCCTTGCTCGTGCGTCACCACCATCACGGTCCAGCTGTAGGTGGGCACCGTGCTGTAGGTGCTCTGGATGCCGCTATAGCACTGGCTGTTGTCCAGGTTGCTGTTGCACAGGCCGCTGAAACCGGCCGCGATGCCGCCACCGCCCGCGTAGCCGAGCAGGTTGCCCAGGTTCCCGTTGAAGCTGTTGCGGTAGCTCTGGAACTGGCTGAGCAGGCTGCTGGTGCTCGTTGCGGTGTACGGACTGGTCACGTCCCATACGTACACCTGGGAGAGCAGC
This sequence comes from uncultured Chryseobacterium sp., assembly GCA_964517015.1. GTDB lineage: Bacteria > Bacteroidota > Bacteroidia > Flavobacteriales_F > PHOS-HE28 > PHOS-HE28. The sequence continues at coordinate 4,289 of CAZFAW010000021.1, read as the reverse complement.
ACGCTGATGCCATCGTTGTTGTAGATCGTGCTGCTCTGGTTGAAGAGCCCCGTGACGTAGTTGGTGGTGCTGGTCACGCTGCCCTTGTTCTGGAACACGTCGTAGTTCACCTCCCAGTACAGGTTCACGCAATTCACGGTCTTGGCCGATCCGTGCGCCTTCAACTGTTCCTCGGAATAGCCCACGCCGTCGTCGGCGGTGGCGCAGCCCATGTCGATCGCTCCTTTGAAGTCCTTCACCGCGTAGTAGACATGCTCATCGGCGCTGCCGTCCAGCTTGCCCAGGGTATGATCGCCCTGTGCATCGGTCACCAGGCCCATCACTTCATCCTTGAAGATGCTGATCGCTGCGAGCGTGGAAGGCTGTCCCTTCACGATGCCGCGGTAATGCAACCCGGGCATGTGGTCGTAGGGTAGATCGGTGCTTGCCGTCACCACGGAGAACCCATCGGCGAAGATGTTGGTGGCCACCAATTGCAACTCCACTTCCCCGCCTTGCACCGGGATGCGCAGCTCCAATTCCTCCGGCCGGGCGGCCAGGAGGGCAGCAAGCGCGGCCGGGTCGGCCTTCAGCACGGTGGCATCGTCCACCACGGCTTGCACCACGGCATCGCGTACGTCGCTCTTTCCGGCGATCGCGAAGGGCGAGGCCTTCACGAAGGTGGCCTGGCGTTCCAGTCGCTCGTTCACCAGCGCGGCCACGGGGCCGGTGGAGTTCAATTGTGCGTTCGTGCCAAGGCCCAGAGCGGCCGCGGCGATCATGGAGAAAAGAAGTCTCATAGCATTCGGTTTGGTTGGGCCCCGGATCGGGGTCGCTCGAAATGTAGCGCCGCTCCCGGACGATCGGAAGGGATCTCGACCAACACCTCCCCGGACCTGCCGAACTTGGCGCCATGGAAAAAGAGAAGCACTATTCGGTCGGCGCCACGATCGACGGAGCGCCCTATGCGACACGGATCGATGTACGCGGCCATGCGCTCGTGGGCGACGAACCCGTGGAAGAAGGTGGCGCCGACGCGGGCCCCAAGGCCCATGAACTGCTGTGCGCCTCGCTTGCGGCATGCACGGCCATCACCCTGCGCATGTACACCGATCGGAAGCAATGGGACGTGGGCGACATCCATGTGGACGTGCGCCTGGACCGCACGGTGATCAACGGCACCGTGAACGCAGCCTTCCGCATGCGGGTGCGCACCGATGCGGAACTGACCGCGGAGCAACGCGAACGCATGTTGCTGGTGGCCGCCAAGTGCCCGGTGCACAAGACCCTCCAGAGCCCGATCGCGATCACCACCGAACTGGAGTGATCCGGGCCCATCTTCGTGGCCATGGACGAAAAGGAACACACCTACACCAACGGCGAGGTCACCATCGTATGGAAGAAAGACCTCTGCACCCACTCCACCCGCTGCTGGAAAGGCCTGCATAGCGTGTTCAAGCCCGGTGAGCGCCCTTGGATCGACCCGAAAGGCGCCTCTTCGCAGGCGATCGTGGAACAGGTGGGCCGTTGCCCCAGCGGTGCGCTCTCCATTCGCAAGGAGGAAGCCGCCGGGTAGGATCGGCCTACTACTTTCGGCCCGCGCGAACAACCTGCGGAAACACCGACCGCGTCATCCATCCGTACCCTCCGTCATGAAGAAGCTGCTTGCCGTTCCTTGTGCGATGCTCTTTTTCGCACCGCTCCAAGCCCAGATCGCCTTCGGGGGCGAGCCCCTGGGCGCCAAGGCCATCAAGATGGGCCTTCCCGAAGCACCCGTGGTGCGCATGCCCGACGTCGATGCCGCCGCATTGATGGCGGAGGACGACGCGCGCGCGGCCGCAGGCATCAAGGGCCCGTACCGCTTCGGATACAACCATGCCACCGACCTCACGTTGCAGAACAGCGGGGTTTGGTCCACCCTGCCGAACGGCGTTCGCGTGTGGCGGCTTGCGATCCTGTGCCCCGGGGCGTACAGCATCAACTTCGAATTCAATACGTACGTGGTGCCGTCCGGTGCACATGTGTTCGTATGGAACGATCGCGGTGAACACCTCGGGGCCTTCACGGCGGAGAGCAACCCCGGCCATACGGAACTGGGTGTCACCCAGCTCCCGGGCAACCGCATCACCATCGAATACCATGAACCCGTGGCTGTGGCCGGGCAGGGGCAGTTGCGCATCGGCCAGGTCACACACGCCTACCGCGACATCTTCCACATGTTGCGCGGCCTGGGCGACAGCGGTTCGTGCAACAACAACGTGATCTGCCCCGAAGGCGACGACTGGCGCGACCAGATCGCTTCGGTGGCCATGATCACCGTGGGCGGCAGCGGCCTGTGCACCGGCCAGCTCCTGAACGATTGCAACAACAGCGGCATCCCCTACTTCCTTACCGCGAACCACTGCGTTTCCGGCGGCGTGGGCGGCTGGGTGTTCCGCTTCAAATGGGAAAGCCCCACCTGCACGCCCACCACGAACGGCCCCACCAGCTACACCATCAGCGGGTGCAATCTGCTGGTGAACAGCGCGAACAGCGATGTGGCCTTGTTGCAGTTGAACAGCACGCCGCCGGACTCCTACGGCATCTATTACAGTGGGTGGAACGCCACCGGCGACATTCCCGCCACGGAGACCTGCATCCACCATCCTTCCGGCGACATCAAGAAGATCTCCTTCAACAACGACCCGGCCGATGCCGCCGTGTGGGGCTCGCCCGCCGCGCAGACCTGGCACATTCCCGCGTGGGACGACGGCACCACCGAGCCGGGCAGCAGCGGCAGCGGCTTGTGGGACCAGGATCACCGCCTGATCGGCCAGCTCTACGGCGGCCAGGCCGATTGCAGCAACAACGTGAACGACTACTTCGGTCGTTTCAGCGTGAGCTATCCGCTGCTGCAGCCCTGGCTGGGCAGTTGCGGCAACACGGTGGACGGATTCGACCCCAACTTCGTATCCGTTGCGCTCGATGCGTCCGTGCTCAGCATCGGCAACGTGGATGCGAACTATTGCAACGCCACGAGCATCGCTCCGGACATCACGATCAAGAACACCGGGCTCACCGCCCTCACTTCGCTCGACCTGCTGTACAACCTCGATGGCGGCGCCAACAGCACCTACAGCTGGACCGGCACCCTGGCCACGGGTGCCACCGCCACGGTGACCCTGCCCTCCATGGCCGTGGGCAATGGCGATCACACGTTGAACGTGACCAGCGATTCGCCCAATGGCGGCGTGGACGGCAACCCGGCGAACGACAGCAAGGCGCGCGATTTCCATGTGACCGATCCGGGCCAGATCGTGACGCTGAGCATCACGCTTGACGACTACGGTTCGGAGACCACCTGGCGCGTGCTGGGAACGGGCGGCGTCGAACTCTATGCCGGTGGCCCGTACGCGGACGGCCTGGACCAGACCGTGATGACCGAAAGCCTGTGCCTGGGTGATGGCTGCTTCACCCTGGAGATGAACGACGAATACGGCGACGGCATGTGCTGCGACTACGGCAACGGGCACTACGAGGTGACCGACGGCCTTGGCACGGTGCTGGTCACGGGCAACGGTCAATTCAACGACCAGATCACCCACACGTTCTGCCTGAGCAACACCGGCACGGACGACACGGTACTACCGGCACACCTTCAACCCTGGCCGAACCCGGCGGACGGAAGCCTGAACGTGGCGATCCCCACCGGTGCACGATCCATCGCGATCGGCCTGTACGATGCCACCGGCCGCAGGGTCCGCAACGGAACGCCCCCATCAACGGGAACGCTCCGCTTGGATGTGCGCGCGCTTGCCGAGGGCATGTACCAATTGGAGATCGTGATCGACGGCACGCGGTACACGCACCACGTGTCGATCCACCACTAGGAACTCGTTCCGTTCCCTACTGAACACGCAGCAGGGCCCCGATCGCGGGGCCCTGCTGCGTGTTCAATATTTCCACCAGTAGTACAGCAGTTTCACGTACTCGTTCTGGCACATCATGAGCCCCTCCTCCTTGTCCCACCACCGGGCTTCATCGAACTGCGTGCTTGCCGCACCACGCAACACCACCGTAATGCCGCGTTCGGCGAACCGGCGGCGGAAAACGAAGCCCACGCGGCGCAAGTGGAAGCGGCTGCTCACCACGATCAGTGTGTCCACGGAGGGATCCATCCCGTGCGCCAGGATCGCATCGGCCTCCTCCTTCGTGCTGGTGCCCTGCTCGATCGCGAAGCAACGGTCTGCGGGCACACCATGCCGGATCACCACGTCGCGCGTCACCTCCGCTTCATTGCGATCGATGTTCTCCGCCTGATAGATGGTGGG
>CAZFAW010000020.1:13192-14797 GCA_964517015.1 uncultured Chryseobacterium sp. | reverse complement strand
CGGTGCCTTCCCGCCCATGCTGGGGTACGTGGCCGCCACCGGCCATTTCGGCCTGGGCCCCGGGCTGCTCTTCGCCGTACAATTCCTCTGGCAGTTCCCGCATTTCTGGAGCATCGCGTGGGTGCTGCACGACGATTACCAGCGGGCCGGTTATTTCCTGCTGCCTTCGCGCGGCGGCCGCGACGGGTCGAGCGCGCTCCTGATCCTGCTCTATACGTTGTTCCTCGTCCCGGTGGGCATCACCCCCTGGCTGTTCGGGGTCTCCGGGCGCATCTCCATGGTGGTGGCGGTGCTCGCGGCTGCATGGATGATCCGTCCCGCCCTGCGGCTGGCCTTCACCCACGATGTGAAGGATGCCCGCCGCCTGATGTTCGCCAGCTTCCTCTACCTGCCGCTGGTGCAGATCGCCTGCGCGCTGGACCGCCCATGAGCGACAAGGGAGCCACGCCGGACGAACGAACGGTGCATGAGAAGGCCCGGCGCAACATGACGTACCTCGCCATGTTCGCCATCGTGATGTTCTTCGCGGGGTTGAGCAGCGCCTACATCGTGAGCATGAGCGGCGGGTACTGGACCCGGATCCGCATGCCCGAAGCCTTCGTGCGCAGCACGCTGGTGATCATCGGCGGCTCGTTCGCGGTGCACATGGCCCTGCTTTCCGCGCGCAAGGGCCGCTCCCGCGGGGTCACCCTGTGGCTCGTGGTCACCCTCTGTGCGGGTTTGTCGTTCACCTTTTCGCAATTCAGCGGGTGGGCCCACCTGGTGAGCAAGGGAGTGACCTTGAGCCCGAACAAGCTCATGGAACTGGGCGGCGTGTACGGCACGGACTTCAGTTACCTGAAGGACGGACGCGAATTGGTGCTCGCAGACGGGCATTTCTACGCGCCCGACGACATGGGCCACGCGCGCCCGTTGGATGCCGAACTGGAGGAGCAGAGGGACCGCACCGGACCGTACCTCTACGCGCTCACTGTGCTGCACTTCGCCCACCTCGCCTTCGGCTTGTTGTTCCTGGTGCTCATGCTGGTGAAGGCGATCCGTGGCCTGTACACGCCCCAGGACCACATCGGCCTGTGGGCCGGTGCCACCTATTGGCACTTCCTGGCCGGGCTCTGGGTCTACCTCCTTTTGTTCCTGAGCCTCGTTCATTAACATTGCGCCCGAAATCCCACCCATGTCAGGCGAAGCGACCAAGGCCATAAGCAACGACGTCCTCTGGGGCGGCGGACGCTCACCCTTCAGTGTGAGCTACGGCAAGGTGATGATGTGGTTCTTCCTGGTGTCCGACGCCCTGACCTTCAGCGGACTGCTGGTGGCTTACGGCTTCAAGCGGCACAGCCTGGAGGCCACCGACCACTGGCCCTTGGGCGAAACGGTGTTCCGTGCCCTGCCGTTCCTGCACGGCAGCTATCCGCTCATGTACGTGGCCCTCATGACGGCCATCCTCATCTTCAGCTCCGTGACCATGGTGCTGGCGGTGGAGGCCGGGCACCGCATGGACAAGAAGGGCGTGATCCGGTGGTTGTTCCTCACGGTGATCGGCGGTGCCTTCTTCGTGGGCAGCCAGGCCTGGGAGTGGAGCCACTTCATACACGGCGGCGGCGG
>CAZFAW010000020.1:11750-13092 GCA_964517015.1 uncultured Chryseobacterium sp. | reverse complement strand
GGCGTGATCATCAACCTGATCGTGCTGATCATGGTGGTGAAGGGCATCTTCCACCGGCGCGGGCACTACGAAATGGTCGAGAAGGCCGGTCTCTACTGGCACTTCGTGGACCTGGTGTGGGTGTTCGTGTTCACCTTCTTCTACCTCGTTTGACATGGAACGCGACGATGTGATCGAATACAGCCTCGACGCCCACCACGGTGAAGAGGAAGGCCGGAAGATGCGCCGCACCATCTGGCGGGTGACCCTGCTGCTGGCGGTGGTGACCGCCGTGGAGGTGACCCTCGGCGCGTACTGGCGCCACATCCTGCCGGGATCCTGGCACCTGGTGAAGTGGACCTTCGTGGTGCTCACCCTGGTGAAGGCCACCTACATCGTCATGACCTTCATGCACCTGGGCGATGAGCGCCGGAACATCCGCGCGATCATCCTGTTGCCCTATGCGCTTTTCATCCTGTACCTGATCTTCATCGCGCTCTGGGAGGGTAACTACATCCACCGGATGCTGCAGTTGTTCCAGTGAGCAACGAGGCGACGGACCCGGGCAAGCGCAAGAAATTCCTGCTGTTCCTGTTGTTGCTGGTGGCCCTGCCGGCCACGCTCTTCTTCCTGCGCACCGGCAAACACACCTTCGGATCCCTGCCGTACCTGGGGGAGAAGGAGGTGAACGGCCCGGGCGACACCACCTATTTCACCGTGCCACCGTTCCGGTTCGTGAACGAGAACGGGCGCGTGATCACCGATCGCGACCTTGAAGGCAAGATCCTGGTGGTCGATTTCTTCTTCACGCGGTGCACCTCCATCTGCCCCAAGATGACCGCGCACATGCAGGGGCTCCAACTGGAGCTGAACGATCCCGACAAGCGCGACGCTTACGAGGACGTGGTGCTGCTGAGCCATACCGTGGACCCCGAGCACGACACGCCCGAGGTGCTTCGCGCCTATGCCCGCCGCCACGAGGCCGATACCACGCGCTGGATCTTCCTCACCGGAGATGCGAAGGCCATCTATCGCCAGGGGAACACCGGCTACCTGCTCACCGCGTTGGAGGACAGCCTGGATCCCGAAGGGTTCGTGCACAGTGAACGCTTCGTTCTCGTGGACAAGCGCCGGCACATCCGTGGGCAGTACGACGGCACCAGCCGTGCCGATGTGGGCCGGTTGACCACGGACCTGAAGATGCTGGTGGCCGAGGAACGACGGCGCGCGCGCGAAGCGAAGGAGGGCCATGGCGAATGATCCCCGGGGCGGCTTTCCGCCCGCGTTGCTGCGCATGGCCGAAGTCCCGGCGAAACGGGCGATCTGGATCTTCTCGGCCGTGGTGTTCGCCTTGGTGGCCACC
>CAZFAW010000020.1:0-11650 GCA_964517015.1 uncultured Chryseobacterium sp. | reverse complement strand
ATCACCGCGTACCGCGCACTGGGCGCCGACTATGCCCGGCATCGGAGGATCGCACGCCGCATCTGGCCGGTCTGGCTGTACGTGAGCGTGACCGGTGTGGTGGTGTACCTGATGATATCGCCCTACTACTGAGCGTTCCGCCACCCGGGCGCCCCGTTATTTTTGCGTTCCACTTACCCACGACCATGAGCGACGTGAAGTCCGAGTTGAAGCAGGCGGAAGACCTGATGCGAAAGGCCACCGATCACCTGGAGAACGAATTGACCAAGATCCGCGCAGGCCGCGCCAACCCGGCCATGCTCGACGGCATCCGCGTGGACTACTACGGCAGCGAGGTGCCCCTGGGCCAGGTGAGCAACGTGAACACGCCCGACGGCCGCACGATCACGATCCAGCCCTGGGAAAAGAAGATGATCGACCCGATCCAGAAGGCGATCATCGCGGCCAACCTCGGGTTCAACCCGAGCAACAACGGCGATGCCGTGATCATCAACGTGCCCATGCTCACGGAAGAGCGCCGCAAGGACCTGGTGAAGGCCGCGCACAAGGAAGGCGAGAACGCACGCATCAGCATTCGCGGCGCACGCCACAAGGCATTGGACGGGATCAAGAAGGCGAAGGCCGATGGCCTGCCCGAGGACCAGGCGAAAGATGCCGGGGATCAGGCGGAGAAGCTCACAGGCATCTACAACAAGAAGGTGGACGAGCTGATCGCGGCCAAGGAGAAGGACATCATGAAGGTCTAGGACCGCGAAGGCATGCGCACATGTGCCTGTGCACGCCCTCTCATGCCCACACCGGGCTGCCCTCGCTGCAGTTCCTGCACATGTCGATGCTGCTGCGGCTGGTGAGCAGGGTCCGACGGAAGTCGCGATAGGCCTCGCCGTGCCATAGGTCGTGGAAGCCGGTCTGCTTCAGGTCGCCCAGCACATGGTGCGCATCCTTGTCGAAGCAGCACGGAACCACGCGGCCGTCCCAGGTGATCACGCATCCGCGCCACATGCGCCAGCAGTCGTTCTGCAGGGCGTTCTTCACCTGCCAGGTGCCATCGGGCGAGCGCCGGTAGCGGCTGAAGCGGTCCTGTGCGGGGATCAGGGGATGATCATCGCGGGGATCGTAGACCTGGGCGGTCTTCAGCCAGAGATCGTCCACCCCGATGCGCTGGGCGAGCGCACGGACCTCGGGCACCTGATGCTCGTTCGGGCGCACCACCAGGAATTGCAGCACCACGTGAGGCGTGGCGCTCTTCAGCCGGCGTTTCCATGCCACCACGCGTTCCGCGCCCGCGATCACCTTCGACAGGTCGCCTTCCCGGCGGTACGCCGCGTACGTGTCCTGATCGGTGCCGTCGATGGAGATGATCAGGCGCCGCAGCCCGCTGCGCACCGTGCGTTCCGCGCGCTCCTCGTCGAGGAAGTGCGCGTTCGTGCTGGTGATCGTGTAGATGCCCCGCTCGCTGGCGTGCCGCACCATGTCCAGGAACGCGGGATGGATGTACGGTTCGCCCTGGAAATAGAAGGTGAGGGACCACAATGTGTCGCCGATGTCGTCGATCACGCGGTGGAAGAGCTCCTGCTTCAGGTTGCCCGTGGGGCGCGTGAAGCTGCGCAGGCCACTGGGGCATTCGGGGCAGCGCAGGTTGCAGGCCGTGGTGGGCTCCAGGCTGATGCTGATCGGCAGGCCTGCCATGTCCGGTGTTCCGGTGCGGCGGGCGCGCCGGTAACTGTTCCAGACGGCCGCGGCGTTGCGGGCCCGGGCGGCCGTGAAGGCACGGCCCCATTCCCGCGTGTCGCGCATCTTCGCCCACATGGCGGTCGAAGGTAGGAGCAGGGAGGGTGTCACTTTCACCAGGACGAGCCCGTCCCACGCCTGGATGCCTTCGTTGCGCGGAACCCTGGCCCTGTGGTGCGTGTGCCCCCTGCTGGTGTGCGCACAAGCCACCCTCACCGGCCGTACGGTCGATGCGCGGACGGGCGAACCGCTCGCCTTCGTGAACGTGGGCGTGGAGGGATCCCGCGATGGCACGGTGACCGACATCGACGGGCGCTTCGCGCTGCACCCTGCCGCATGGCCCGTGCCCCTGCGGTTCTCGTACGTGGGCTATGACGAGGTGCGGGTGCAGGCGATCGATGCTTCCCCCCTGATCGTACGCCTGACGCCGCGCACGGAACTGCTGCGCGAAGCGGTGGTGCTGCCCGGCGAGAACCCCGCCCACCGCATCATCCGGCGGGTGTGGGAAGGCCGCAAGACCAACGACGGCATGCGCTACCGCTCCCATCGGTACCGTTCGTACAGCAAGACCATCTTCACGGCCGAGGTGGACAGTGCCCTGCGCGCCGATACCGCACGCATGGCCGCGCTCGACAGCAGCGATCGCGAGGCCATCGGGTTCTTCGACCGCCAGCACATCCTGTTGATCGAGAGCGCCACGCGCAAGAGCTTCGATCCACCCGCCGCCGAACAGGAAGAGGTGCTGGCCATGCGCGTGAGCGGGTTGCAGGACCCTTCGCTCCTGGCCCTCGTGGCGAGCACCAAGTCGTTCTCGATCTACGAACCCCAGATCACGCTGAACGAGAAGACCTACATCGGGCCCATCGGGCCGAACAGCACCCATCACTACTTCTTCCAGTTGGAGGACACGCTGTACCTCGGTGCGGATTCGGTGTTCGTGATCAGCTACCGCCCGCGCAAAGGCACCAAGTTCGACGGATTGAAGGGCCTGCTCTACGTGAACACGGACGGTTACGCCCTCCAGAACGCGATCGCCGAACCCGCCGCTGCGGCGAGCGGCCCCGCCCTCAAGGTGCAGCAGATGCACGAACGCGTGGGCGGGAAGTGGTTCCCGGTGCAGTTGAACACCTGGATCTTCCTGCCGTTCATGCAGGTGAACGACTACACCCTCCTGGGGATCGGCCGCACCTACTTGAAGGACATCGAACTGGACGTGGAGGTGGATCGCAAGGAGGTGCGCGGCCCGGCATTCGTGGCGGACCGCATGGAGGTGCGGCGGGACGATGCGTACTGGGACGCCTTGCGCGTGGACAGCCTGGACAGCAAGGAACTGCGCACGTACCAGGTGATCGACAGCGTGGGCGAGGCCGAGCACCTGGACCGCAAGGTGAGAACGCTGGACGCGCTGACCAGCGGTCGCATTCCATGGGGGCCCGTGGACATCGACCTCACGCGCTTCCTGGCCTACAACGGGTACGAAGGCGTGCGGCTGGGGGCGGGCCTGCGCACCAACGCCAGGGTTTCACGCGTCGTCAGCGTGGGCGGCTACGGTGCGTACGGTTTCAACGACCGTGTGGTGAAATACGGCGGCGATCTGCGTGTGAGGCCGGCGCCCGCGCGATCCTTCGAACTCTGCGCCTTCTACGAGAACGATGTGATCGAGAGCGGTGGGGTGGGTTACCGCGGCCAGCGCGCGGTGTTCCTCACCGATGCCCTTCGCCTCTTCTACATGGATCGCATGGACCGGATCGAGCGCTGGGGCGGTGAAGTGGGTTTCCGGCGCGGCGGTCTGCAAGCCTGGATCGGCAGCGATCGCCAGGTGCGGTTGAACGAGCAGGGGTACCACTACATGGAAACCGTGGCCGAGGGCATTGCGCGGTTCACGGACCTCTTCACCGCGGGCGGCGTTTACATGGCCTTGCGATACGCGCACAAGGAACGCGTGGCCCGGCTGGTCGATCGCCAGATCGCATTTGGCACCAAGTGGCCCATCCTGTACGTGAACGTGTACAAAGCGGTGCCCGACCTGTGGAACGGGGAGCTGGACCTCCTGCGCGTGGACGCCCAGGTGGAGAAGACCTTCCGCATCCGCATGCTGGGCACATCCACCCTGCGGATCATGGGCGGTTGGGCCGATGGTGCGGCCCCCTACAGCTGGCTCTTCAACATGCGGGGCACGCGCAGCAGCGGTTTGAACCTGGCCACGCCCATGGCGTTCGAGACCATGCGCCCGAACGAGTTCCTGGCCCATCGGTACGTCGCGGTCTTCTTCCGCCACAGCTTCGGGCACCTGCTGGTGAAGGGCAAGCATTTCGATCCGATCCCCTCGGTGGTGGCGGCTGCAGGGTGGGGGGGGCTGGAGGACCCCGAGGTGCACCGCGGGTACACCTTCGCCGCACCGGACAAGGGCCACTACGAGGCCGGCTTGCAGGTGGACCAACTGCTGAAGATGGGCTTCTCCGGTTTCGGGGTGGGCGCGTTCCAGCGCCTGGGCCCCCTGGCCACCGGCACCTGGCAGGACGACCTGGTGCTGAAGATCTCCGCCACGTTCGTGCTCTGACCGGTCGCAGGCCGGCGGCACCGATCTAGTCGTTCCTTTGCCGCGACGTTCCCGCACGGGGAACGGTGGAGCATGTGGGCTTGGATCGCCGGCAGGGTCTTGCGCAACCGGATCGCCATCCTGGTGGTCGTCGGCCTGCTGTCCATTGTCATGGGCTGGTTCGCCAGCCGGGTGGGCATGAACTACAAGCGGGGCGGCCTGCTGCCCAGCACCGATAGCGCCTATGTGGAGTACGAGCGGTTCCTCGCGCAGTTCAGCGAGGACGGGAACGTGATGGTGGTGGGCGTGCAGGACGATCGCCTGTACACACCGGAGGGCTTCTCCGCGTGGTACACGCTGGGCAACGAACTGCGGCTGATCCCCGGCATCGATTCCGTGTTCAGCGAAGCGCACCTCCTCACCCTGCTGCGCGACGACTCCCTGCAACGCTTCCAGCTGGCGAACGTGGTTTCCAGCCCCCCGCGCACGCAGGCCGAACTGGACACGATCCTGGCGCACGTGCACAGCCTGCCGTTCTACCGCGGCCTGCTCTACAACGACAGCACGCACGCCAGCCTGATGATGGTGTTCGTGAACGCCAAGGTGTACGACACGCCCGAGCGCATGACGGTGCACAAGGCGGTGCGGGCCCGCATGGACCGGTTCGAGCAGGAGACCGGCTTCGAGGCGCACATGAGCGGGTTGCCGTGGATCCGCGTGGAGAACACCTCGCTGATCGAAGGCGAGATGCCCTGGTTCATGGCGGGATCGCTTATGATCTGCGCCTTGCTGCTGCTGATCTTCTTCCGCAGCTGGCGGGCCATGTGGATCTGCATGACCGTGGTGATCCTGAGCGTGATCTGGAGCTTCGGTTTCATGGGCATCATGGGCTACAAGGTGAGCCTGATCATGAGCGTGATCGCCCCGCTGGTGATCGTGACCGGTGTTCCCAATTGCGTGTTCCTGATCAACGCGTACCACTATGAGTACGTGCACCATCGCAACCGCATGAAGGCCCTGCAGCGGGTGATCAGCCGCGTGGGCGCCGCCGCCTTCATGACCAACGCCGTTTCGGCCGTGGGCTTCGCCACCTTCTGCCTCACCTACAGCGACGTGCTGATCGAGTTCGGATGGGTGAGCACCTGGGGCATCATGGTGCTCTGGGTGTTGAGCATGTTGTTGATCCCGATCCTCTTCAGCTTCATGCCCGAACCCACACAGCGCCACCTGGGCCACCTGGAGCGCCACTGGCTGGACAATGCGGTGGAGTGGATCGTGCGCACCTCGAAGGAACGGCGCCCGCTGATCTACACCCTCACGGTGATCGCCACGGTGCTGGCCTGCTGGGGCATCCTGCGGTTGAAGGACGAGAGCCGGATCGTGGACGACCTGCCGGAGAACAGCCCGATCCTCACCGACCTGCGCTTCTTCGAGCGCAACTTCCACGGCGTGATGCCGCTGGAGGTGGTCATCGACACGAAGAAGAAGGGCGGCGCGCTCAAGGAGGCCACGCTCAAGCGCATCGAGCGGCTGGAGGATTCGCTCTCCACCCACCCGCAGCTCAGCCGCCCCATCAGCATCGCCGATGCGGTCAAATTCACCAAGCAGGCCTTCTACAACGGCGACCCCGCGTACTACGCCCTGATCGAACCGCACGAGCGCCAGTTCATCCTGCCGTACGTTGAAAGCGCCGGCGGCAAACGGGGCATGGGACGCGGTTTCCTGGACAGCACGCGGCAGGTCACCCGCCTCACCGTGCAGATGGCCGACATCGGCACCACCCGCATGGACACCCTCATGGGACGGCTCCGCGCCCAGGTGGACAGCATCTTCCCGGTGGACAAGTACCACACCACGCTCACGGGCACCAGTGTGGTGTTCCTCAAAGGCAGCAACTACCTGGTCTGGAACCTGATCACCAGCCTCTTCTGGGCCATCGTGCTCATCGTGGCCCTCATGGCACTGCTCTTCAACAGCCTGCGGATCCTGATCGTGTCCCTCATCCCCAACGTGATCCCCTTGATCGTCACCGCCGGGATCATGGGCTTCTTCGGGATCCCGATCAAGCCCAGCACCATGCTCGTGTTCGGCATCGCACTGGGGATCGCGATCGACAATGCGATCCACTTCCTCGCGCGCTACCGTCTGGAACTGAAGCTCACCGGCCACGACCTGAAGCGTTCGGTGGACCTTGCCACGCGCGAGGTGAGCGTGGGCGTGATCTACACCAGCGTGGTGCTGCTCGCCGGGTTCAGCCTCTTCGCCTTCTCGCATTTCGGCGGCATCCAGGCGCTGGGCGTGCTCACCTGCATCACGCTCCTGGTGGCCGCGCTCACCAACCTGCTGGTGCTGCCCTCCCTGTTGCTCACCCTCAACAAGGCGATCCTGAGCAAGGCCTTCGAAGAACCCCTGCTGGAGATCATGGACGAGGAGGAGGACATCGCGTTGCACGACCTGAAGCTCGAGGACGGACCGAACGGATAGCACGATGAAAGGCATCATCCTCGCCGGCGGCTCCGGCACACGGCTGCACCCGCTCACGCTCGCGGTGAGCAAACAGCTCATGCCGGTGTACGACAAGCCCATGATCTACTACCCGCTCAGCACGCTCATGGCGGCGGGCATCCGCGAGATCCTGGTGATCAGTACGCCGCACGACCTGCCGCAGTTCCGCAAGCTCCTCGGCGATGGCCACGCACTGGGCTGCACCTTCGCGTACGCCGAGCAACCCGCGCCCAACGGCCTTGCGCAGGCCTTCGTGATCGGACGCTCGTTCGTGGGCGCCGACAAGGTGGCGTTGATCCTGGGCGACAACATCTTCCACGGGAGCGGCCTGGGCACGCGCCTCATGGAGCACCGCACCGTGGAAGGCGGGCTCGTGTTCGCCTACCGCGTGGGCGATCCCGAGCGCTACGGCGTGGTGGAATTCGATGCCCACTTCAACGCGCGCAGCATCGAGGAGAAACCCCGCGTGCCGAAGAGCAACTACGCCGTGCCCGGGCTGTACTTCTACGACAACACCGTGCTCGACATCGCCGCCGCGCTCGAACCCAGCGCACGCGGCGAGTACGAGATCACCGACGTGAACCGCGAATACCTGCGCCAGGGCCGCTTGAAGGTGCAGGTGCTCGATCGCGGCACCGCCTGGCTCGACACGGGCACCTTCACCTCGTTGATGCAGGCGGGCCAGTACGTGCAGGTGATCGAGGAGCGGCAGGGCAGACGCATCGGTTGCATCGAGGAAGTGGCCTTCCGGCGCGGGTTCATCGACGCGGAACAACTGAAGGCGCTCGCAAGGCCGCTGTTGAAGAGCGGGTACGGCGAATACCTGGTGAAGGTGGCGGAAGGGGCCGTGTGATGATCGAGCAACGCCTCCAGCTCCTGATCGACGCGCGCCTGGCGGCCTGGTGCGACGCGCTGCCGCACACGGGCCTCTACGAGCCCATGCGCTACCTGCTCGGCCTGCCGGCCAAGCGGGTGCGTCCCGCGCTCGTGCTCCTGGGCTGTGAACTGTTCGGCGGCCGTGCCGAGGACGCCCTCGATGAGGCGATCGGCCTGGAGCTCTTCCACAACTTCACCCTCGTGCACGACGACATCATGGATGCGGCGCCCCTGCGGCGCGGCAGGCCCACCGTGCACGAGCGCTCCGGTGTGAACGCCGCGATCCTCAGCGGCGATGCCCTGCTGGTGAAGGCCTACCCGCTCATGGCGCGCCGCCCCGATGTGCTCGCGCTCTTCGGCCGCACCGCACTGCAAGTGTGCGAAGGGCAGCAGGCGGACATGGAGTTCGAGCGCCGCGACGATGTGCGGCTCGCGGAGTACGATGCCATGATCCGCTTGAAAACGGCCGTGCTGCTGGGCTGCGCGTTGCGCACGGGCGCGCTCGTGGCGAACGCGCCCGCCGGCGATGCGGCCTTGATCGGCGACTTCGGCGAGCACCTCGGGCTGGCCTTCCAGTTGCGCGACGACCTGCTGGACGCCTTCGGCGATGCGGCCACCATGGGCAAGCAGCAAGGCGGGGATCTGCGCGCCGGCAAGAAGACCTGGCTCATGATCCGCGCCCTGGAGCGTGCGGCCGAGGAGCGTTGGGGCCTCTTGCGCGAGGAACTGGCGAAACCCCCGGCCGCCCGCGATGTGGCGCGCATGCGCGCGGCCATCGAACAACTCGGTGTGCGGGCCGAGGCCGAAGCCGAGGTCGTGCGCCACGATGGCGCGGCGCGCGCGGCCCTTGCGGCCATCGCGGTGCCGGAACCGCGGAAGGCCCCCTTGCACGCGCTGGCCGCGGCGCTGCTGGACCGCGCTCACTGAAGCAGGTCCGCGAGAGCCGGTGCCAGTGCATCGAACCGGTGCCGGAAACCGGTGGCGCGCAACCGTTCCGAGGATACCCGACCGCCTTCCAGCACCACGGCCGCACGTTCGCCCAGCAGCATGCGTACGATCCATGCCGGCACCGGTACAGGAAGCAACGGACGGTGCATGGCGTGCGCCACACCGCGCAGGAAGTCGCGTTGGGTCGGTTGTTCGGCGGCGGCCACGTGGTAGGCACCCTGCATGGACGGCGTGCCGAGCGCATGGACGAAGGCGCGCACCAGGTCATCGCAATGCACCCACGGGAACCATTGCCGGCCGGAGCCGAGCGGCGCAAGCAGGTACCAGCGGCCCAGGCGCACGAAGCGTTCCAGCGCACCGCCCCGGGCCGCCAGCACGGGCGGTATGCGCAGGGCCACCACGCGCGTGATCGAAGCCCATTCGTTCACCGCCTCTTCCCATTCCCGGCTGATCCGAGCGACCGTGTCCGTACCGGGCGGATCCTGCTCCGTGAACACCCGGTCGGTGGTCGTCGCGCCATGGTACCCGATGCCCGCGGCGCTCACCATGCTCCGGATCGCGAGGCCCTGGGCGCGCGCGGCGTTCAGCAGCAGCCGCGCCGACGCCGCGCGACTGTCGATCAATTCCCGCACACGGTCCGCCCTCCAGCGCCGGTCCACGATCGGTGCCCCGGCCAGGTGCACCACGTGGTCCACGCCTTCCAGGGCGCGGGCTTCCACCTGCCCGGACCGCACGTTCCAGCGGAACGTGGGCACACCACCGTTCGGCGCGTCGTAGCGCGAAAGGTGCCGCACCGTGTGCCCGCCGCGAAGGAGTGCGGCGGTGAGGGCCCGGCCGATCATGCCGCTTCCGCCGGTGATGAGCACGATGGCCATGCGCCAAAAGAACAACGGGCCGCGTTCGCAGCGCGGCCCGTTCACATTTCGTTGGATCGCCCGTCAACGCGCGCGGTCCACCTGTTTGAAATCCTCGTCGATGAAGCCCTCCTTCTTTCCGAAGAGCGCCGCATCGTCGCGCAGGTACATCAGCTCGCCCGTGCCGGCATTGAACACGCGCTTGTAGCAGTGCTTGTTCTTGTTGTCGCCGGTCAGGATCAGGTCCGTCACGGCCACCTCGTGGTCCTGGTTGCTCACCGCTTCCATGATCCGGGCGCGATCCAGCACCTGCACCTCATGCGTGTAGTTCGCCTTCACCGCTTCGGCATCGGGCAGGCTGCGGTCCAGGTGGTCCTTGGCGATCCACAACTTCATCTGATCGCGCAGCAGCCGGTTGCGCCCCTGGTACAGCCGGTCGGCGGTGGCCTTGTCGATGATCTTGCCGGACTCCACGTTCTTCAGGTAGTCCTGCAGGTGCTTCACGTACACGGCATACATGGCCGTGGCCTGTTGCGCGGCTAGCACCTCCGGATCGCACTGGATCGATGCCAGCACCTGATCGCCGGGTATGTTCTTGAAGCCGGCGTTCGTGCCCTCCAGCACCTCGCCCTTCTTCTGTTTCCAGCCTTGCATCACCGTCACGAACGTCATGGGCTGGTGGTCCGGGTTCTCCAGGGTGGTCTTCAGCAGGTAGGTCTTGTCGGGCATCAGAGGTGCCACGGCCAGGTCGTGCGCGTGGATGAACTCGGGGTTGCCGGAGAAGGTCCAGTGGGCCTTCACCGCTTCGGTGATCGCGCGGTTGTAGGGCGAGTCGCCGTCGTCGAGCACCACCAGCAGGGTCATGGCCCTGGCGGCGCTCACGGCCTTGGCGTTCACGCTGCCGTACTGGGCCCGGGTTGCGGGGAACCCCACGCAAAGGAGGAGGATCGCGGAAAAGGTGCGGGTGCGCATGGTCTCGGTCGCTGTTCTGCGGTAATGTTGGGTGCTCGCGGCGGCCAAACATAGTGCCAGCGTCGAAGCGTGCCGGGTGGTTTTTTACACAGCATGAACGAGCGGCATCCCGCACCCCTGGATCGGCGCGCGCTGGCGCAGCTGATCGATGCGACCGTGCTGGCGGACGTGGTCGCGCAACTGCGCAAGGACCTCGGCGAGGCCGGGCTCACCGAGCCGCCCGCCGATCACGGTGCGTTCGAATCGGTGCGCGCTTCCGTGCTGGAGGTGTTGGAGGCGCGGAGCGCCCTGGGCGCGCACGCCCTGGGCGCTGTGCTCTACCGGGTGGATCTGCCCGAGCACCACGCCCGTGCGGCCATGGATCGCGGCGGCTTGCGCGAACTGGCCGGTCAACTGGTGCTGCGCACCCTGCAAAAGGTGCTCACGCGCAGGCATTATCGACCACCAGCATGATGTGGATAGCGTGACCACCACCGCCCGAAGGCCGATCGCTGTACGGCTACCTTTGGGCCGCGTTCCGCATGGATAAGTTCAGCTACCTGAGCAACGTCGACAGTGCCTGGCTCGACGACCTCTACCAACACTACCTGAAGGACCCCGCCAGCGTGGAAACCGGCTGGGCGCGCTTCTTCGAGGGCTTCGAGTTCGCCCGCTCGCTCAACGGCGGCGCGGACGGCCTCGCCGGCGCCAAGGGCGCGCCATCGCCCGGTGGCAACGAACGTTTCGAAAAGGAGTTCCGCGTGCTGGAGCTGATCACGGCCTATCGCACGCGCGGCCACCTCTTCACCCGCACCAATCCGGTGCGCGATCGCCGCAAATACACCCCCACGCTCGAGCTCGGCAACTTCGGCCTCGACGCGGGCGACATGGATACCGTGTTCAGCGCCGGCAACGAACTGGGCATGGGCCCCGCCAAGCTGCGCGAGATCATCGCCCACCTGGAGCAGACGTATTGCCAGAGCATCGGCGTGGAGTTCAAGTACATCCGCAACCCTGAGAAGGTGAAGTGGTTGCAGGAGCGCATGGAGGGCGCGCGCAACACTCCGTCCTTCACCCTGGAGGAGAAGAAGGGCATCCTGGAGAAACTGAACCAGGCCGTGGTGTTCGAGAAGTTCCTGGGCAAGAAGTTCATCGGCGCCAAGCGCTTCAGCATCGAGGGCGCCGAGGCCTTGATCCCCGCGCTGGACACGGTGATCGAGCACGGCGCCGAACTGGGCATCACCGA
>CAZFAW010000019.1:2695-14879 GCA_964517015.1 uncultured Chryseobacterium sp. | reverse complement strand
ACCGTGTACGACGGTCGCGACGTGAACATGCACGGCACGGTGAAGTACACCGGCACCGCGAACGATCGAGATGTGATCCTTCAGACCATCGGCGGTTCCGTTCCCACGAACACGCGGGTGCAGCAACTGCCGTAAGGCCGGTCGCGATCAGGCGATGAACGCCTCGGCCAGGGCCTGCTGGTCCAGCCCTCCGAAATTCCCGCTGCTCATCATGAGCAGCACCGCACGATCGTTCACGCCGCCGCGTACCGCGCCCATGACCTGGATCGGATCGGTGAGGACCTGGAGGTCCGCACGACCGAAGGCGCGTTGGATGCGCTCCGGCGGGATCGGCGGCAGGCGTTTGAGTTGCACGGCGTGGGGATCGTAGAACACGATGGCGCGATCGGCCTTGTCCATGGCACCCGCATATTGGTCGAGGAAACCCTCGCTCAGGCTGCTGTAGGTGTGCAGTTCCATGCAGGCGGTGAGGCGGCGATCGGGGAATTGTTCGCGTACGGCGTCCACCGTCGCCTTCAGCTTGCTGGGGCTGTGGGCGAAATCCTTGTACACGACACGTGCGCCGTTCTGCGCCAGCCGTTCCAGGCGCTTTGCCGCCCCGTGGAAGCTCTGGATCGCGTCGTGGAATTCGCGATCGCCGATCCCGAGCTGGTGGCACACGTGGCGCGCGCCTTCCAGGTTCATGAGGTTGTGGCGGCCGAAGACCTGCAAGGGCACCGGGCCGAAGCCGGTGTCCAGCACCGTGATGCCGTCGGCGATGTGGTGCGGCGGTGTGCCGTAAGGGATCCGCACGGGCCCCGTCTCCTCTTCCTCGACCAGTCGCTTCACCTCGGGGTCTTCGGCGCAGTGGATCAGCTTGCCACCGGGCTCGATGCTGTGGATGAAGCTCCGGAACTGCGCCACGTAGCTCTCGTAGGTCTTGAACACGTTGATGTGGTCCCACGCGATCCCGCTGATCAGCGCGATATCGGCCTTGTACAGGAGGAACTTGGGCACGGCCTCCACGGCGGAAGCCAGGTACTCATCGCCCTCGATCACGGCCACCTTGCTCGTGGGGCTCAGGCGCACCATGCAATCGAATCCTTCGAGCTGCGCCCCCACCAGGTAGTCGAATTCCACGCCCGCCTTGCGCAGCACATGCACGATCATGCTGGTGATGGTGGTCTTTCCGTGGCTACCGCCGATCACCACGCGGGTCTTGTCCTTCGTTTGCTCGTGGAAGAACGACGGGTAGCTGTATACGGGGATCCCGATCTCACGCGCCCGAAGCAATTCGGGATTGTCCGCTCGGGCGTGCATGCCCAGGATCACCGCGTCCAGGTCGCGGGTGATGTCCTCCGGATGCCAGCCCAGGCGTGCGGGCAGCAGGCCCAACCGGTCCAGGCGGCTGCGGCTGGGCTCGAAGATCTCGTCGTCGCTGCCGCTCACCTCCACGCCCTTCTGGTGCAAGGCGATGGCCAGGTTGTGCATGGCGCTGCCGCCGATGGCGATGAAATGGACGCGTTCCACGGGGCGAAGGTGTGACGGCACATCCGACCATTCCCATCACCCGCTCGCAACTTTGAACGACGTGATGTGGGTACCACCGGCGCCCGGCTTACGGATCGTCAGTCCTCCGACAAGGGTATCGCGAGCCCGACAAGGAACATCGGACCGGGCTCGAACCAGGGATCCATCTCCGTGGCATCCACGACCACCGTACCCTGGCTCGATGTGCGCGTATAGCTCGGCATGGAGTTGAACCACGCATAGCCGCCGCCGAGCAGGATGTGCAGCTCTCTGGTGCGCCATCGCAACGTGCCGCCCACCTTGAACATATTGCCTGGACCGATGCTGGTGGTGGTGGTCGCGTTGATCTCGTCCTCGCTGCCCCGGGTCAGGGTGAACGCACCCAGCGCGCGCATTTCCAGATGGCCGTAGCGGAACAGGCGCGACTCCAGCCCGAAGGAGTAGTTCATGCCCTCCGCCGCGCCGAAGCCGGCGGCAACGCTGGGGATCACGAGGGGCAGCAGTTCAACAGCCAGCTGGGCGCCGATCATGCCCGCTGGAGTACGCGCCCCTATGTAGAAGACGACCTCCGGCCCGGGCCTCCAGGCCGCGCTGTCCTGTCCCCACGCGACCGAATGGATGATCAGTACCGGCAACCCCGGCCAGCGCAGCGAAACGAACGGTCGGCGCCCGGCGATCATGACCCGAAGATGGCGGATCCGCTCCATGCGACATCCACGCACCTCACCTTCCCAATGTGCACCTTTGGTCGCGATGAAACTCCATACCATCGATACCGGTTTCTTCAAGCTCGACGGCGGCGCCATGTTCGGCGTGGTGCCCAAGTCGCTCTGGAGCAAGCACCATGCACCCGACGAGAAGAACCTCTGCACCTGGGCCATGCGTTGCCTGCTGGTGGAGACCGACGGCCACCTGATCCTGATCGACAACGGCCTCGGCGACAAGCAGGACCCGAAGTTCTTCAGCTACTACGAACCGCACGGCGCTGCCACGCTCGCGGGCTCGTTGAAGAAGCACGGCTTCACCCCGGACGACATCACCGACGTCTTCCTCACGCACCTGCACTTCGATCATTGTGGCGGCTCCATCAAGTGGACCAGCGCCCGCGATGGCTATGAGCCCGCCTTCAAGAACGCGACGTACTGGAGCAACAAGCCGCACTGGGAATGGGCCACCAAGCCCAACGCCCGCGAACGCGCCAGCTTCCTCAAAGAGAACATCCTGCCGATCCAGGAGAGCGGCCAACTGAAGTTCGTCGATCTCCAGCGGCAGAGCGAAGCGGAGAACACGTACGTGAAGGAGCTCTTCCCGGGCTTCGACGTGCTGCTGGTGAACGGGCACACCGACGCGATGATGCTTCCGCACATCCGGTACAAGGGGCGCACGCTGGTGTACCTGGCCGATCTGATGCCCAGCGTGCACCACCTTCCCGTGGCCTGGGTGATGGCCTACGACACGCGGCCGCTGCTCACGCTGAAGGAAAAGGCCGCCTTCCTCGATAAGGCCGCCGCAGAGGACATGGTGCTCTTCTTCGAGCACGACGCCGTGAACGAATGTGGCGTGTTGAAGCGCGAGAACGATCGCGTGCAGCTCGATCGCACCTTGAAACTGGCCGAGCTGTAGTTCAGTAGCGCACGTGCACCACCTTCTTGGTGGCGAAGAACTCCTCCCGGAACACGGGAGCCAGTTCGTGCACCTCCACGTTCCGGATCCCGCGCAGTTCCTCCGACAGGTCGCCGCCCTTCAGGTAGTAGAGGCCGGGCGCATGCGGTCCCAGCAGGTGCCGCGTGGACCTGATGAAGTCGGGCAGCGCGGTCACGGCGCGGCTCACGATGGCATCGTAGCGCCCGTGGTGCTCCTCGCTCCGCACCTGCTCGGCCGTGGCATTGGCGAGGCCCAGGGCGTCGATCACACCCTTCACCGCAGCGATCTTCTTCCCGATACCATCGATCAGGTGGAAGCGGGAATCGGGGAAGAGGATCGCCAGCGGGATGCCGGGGAAGCCACCGCCCGTTCCCACATCGACCACGCGCACGCCCTTCGCGAAGGCCGTCACCGTGGCGATACCCAGCGAATGCAGCACATGCCGTTCGTACAGGTGTTCGATGTCCTTGCGCGAGACCAGGTTCACGCGCTCGTTCCATTCGGCATAGAGCGGGCCGAGGCGATCGAAACGCTCCTGTTGCTCCCCGGGCAGGTCGGGGAAATACCGGCCGATGATCGCGGAGGCGGGCTGCATGTTACCGTGCGCGAAAGGGGTCATGTGCACATGGGCGCATGAGCACACGGGCGCATGCCTCAGATGTGATCCTTCCGGTGGTCCAGCATGTTCATGAGGAACTCGCGGGCGCGGAACAACTGCGCCTTCACCGTGCCCAGCGGAAGGTCCAGTTCGTCGGCGATCTCCTCGTAGCTGTACTCCTTGTAGTAGCGCAGCTCGATCAGCGTGCGGTAGCGCGGCTTGAGCTTCTCCACCACCTCGCGCATGATGCCCGCCTTCTGGTTCTTGATCGCCACATCGGCGGGATCGGGGCCGTGGCCCTTCAGCTCGATCGTCATCTCGTCGCCATCGTCGGTGCCGATGGGATTGTCGATCGAGAGCATCTTCTTCTTCTGCTTCCGGATCCAGTCGATGCAGTTGTTCGATGCGATCTTGAACAGCCAGGTGCTGAAGGCGTAGTTCGGCGTGTACTGGTGCAACCGGTGGAACGCCTTGCCGAAGGCCTCGATGGTCAGGTCGTCCGCGTCGTCCTTGTTGTTGATCATCTTCAACAACATGAAGTAGATCGAGTCGCGGTAGCGGGACATCAGTTCGGCGTAGGCCTTCTGGTCCTTCTTGTCCACCGCGCGGCGCACGAGCTGGTAGTCGTACCGCGCCTTTTCGCTGAGGTTCTCGCTTACTTCCATCGGCGGGGCTTGCTGAGGATCGTGCTGACGTAGATGATCGGATCCAAAAATAGGAACAGCCATTCCAGGGGCAGGGCCAGCCACTTCACGGGCCCGGCGTGCAGGCGGGTGAAGGCCAGCAGCGTGATGGGCTGGAACACGCAGAGCTCCACGCCCGCACCGATGGCCGCTTGGCGCAGGGCGCCCGCCACGCACAGGGCGATGAGCGCGAGCCAGAACACCGTTCGCGCGAAGGGCAGCAGGAACAGCAGCACCTGGTGGCCGAAGCGGTAGTAGCGCGCGGTGGTGTAGTGGCGGCGCTTGCGCACGAACCAGGTGTACAGGTCGGTGGTTGCGCGGGTGGTCATGAAGGAGCGCGGGTCCACCACGGCGGTGGTGTTGCGTGCGCGCGCGACCTCGTTGATGAAGAGGTCGTCGTCGCCGCTCATGAGATGGTGGTGCCGGTGCTGCGCGGCGCCGGGCTTGCGCACGCTGTAGAAGAGCTCGCTGGTGTAGCCCAGGTTGCGGCCCACCCCCATGTACGGGAACCCGGCCAGCGCGAAGCCCACGTACTGCATGGCCTTGTTCGCGCCATCGTACCGTTCCAGCAGGCTGGTGAGGCCCGGCTTCACCTCGTAGGGACTGTGGCCGATCACGATCTTCCGGCCGTTGCGGAAACCGGCGGCCATGCAGCTGATCCAATCGCGGCCGGGCGGGCGGCAATCGGCATCGGTGAGCAGTACTTGCGGGTGCTTTGCGGCACGGATCCCCACGCCCAGCGCGATCTTCTTGCCGTAGCTGAACTTCTCGTCGGCCTGGATGGCCACGATGCGCAGCCGCTCGTACTTCGGCTTCATCCATTGCAGGATCTCCGCCGTGTCGTCCTCGCTGCGATCGTTCACCACCACCACTTCGTAATCCCGGTGGTCCTGGTCCATGAGCACCGGCAGCAGTTCCTCCAGCGAACGCGCCTCGTTGCGCGCGCAGATCACCACGCTCACCGGCAGCGCGCGATCGGGCTCCACTTGAGGCTTCTTGAAGGCCAGCCGGCTGAAGATGACACCGTGGAAGAAGAGCAGCACGGCGATGGCACCGAGCATACAGAGGAAGGCGATCTCAGGAAAAGGCACGGGAAGGCCGCTTGCGACTGCGGCGAAACTATCGGGGGGGGGCTTGTCACCGGTGAACCTCCTGGACAGATATGAACACCTTGGCTGTGCATCCGGGCGATCGACACCAGCCGTTGCCTACTTTTCGGATGTACCATCCATCATGCCCTCGAAGTGCTTGCTCATTGCGGTCGCCGCGTTCATGGCATGCCATGTTCGGGCACAGGGACCGGCTGATCGATTCCCGCGAGGAGCATACCGCGATATCGAGGAACTTCGACTTAAACGTCCCTCGCTGCCTTTCGAATATCGGATCGTACGAAGAGCACTTGGCGATATCCAGATGAACGGAGGGAACGACTACAAGGTGATCTCTCTGAACGATAGCATTGGCAAGAAGTTCATCATGAGAGAGATCTACGCCATCTCGACGGGGGATTCGTTGTTCCTGAATTGCCTGGAGCTCAAGCTCCAGAAGTGGTACACATACGCTGTGCGCACCGAGGACTTCCTTTTGTTCCGAGCGGGCATTCCCATGAACAGTGATGTGGTGAACACGAATGCGATGTTGTTCGGTCCGATCGGAGGTGGCATCAGTGGTGCAATTGCGGCCATGAAACGATACGATTACTCGCTCGACCTCAAGACAGGGCGGATCGAACTGCTCGACGGGAACGAGTAGGGGCCGCGTGCATCCGCTCCGAGCGTTCGATAACGGCCGGGCTTGGAACGACCCCATCTGTGCATCTTCGCGGCCGTCCATGCGCTTCATCCTCCGGCACACCGATCCGCAGAGCAAGGCCCGTGCGGGGGAGATCCACACCGACCACGGCGTGATCCCCACGCCCGTGTTCATGCCGGTGGGTACGCTGGGCGCCGTGAAGGCCGTGCACCCGCGCGAATTGCACGACGACCTGCAGGCGCCCATGATGCTGAGCAACACGTATCACCTGTACCTGCGGCCGGGCGTCCAGGTGCTGGAGAAGGCCGGTGGGCTCCATGCGTTCAACAGCTGGGACCGGCCGATCCTCACCGACAGCGGCGGCTTCCAGGTGCATTCCCTCAGCGATATCCGCAAGATCACCGAGGAGGGCGTGCGTTTCCAGAGCCACGTGGACGGCAGCCGCCACCTCTTCACCCCGGAGAACGTGATGGACATCCAACGCACCATCGGTGCCGACATCATCATGGCCTTCGACGAGTGCACGCCCTGGCCCTGCGAGAAGGACTACGCCACGCGCAGCATGCACCTCACGCACCGCTGGCTGGACCGGTGCATAGCACGCTTCACCCGCACGGAACCGAAATACGGGTACGGCCAGGCCCTCTACCCGATCGTGCAGGGCAGCACCTTCCCCGACCTGCGCAAGCAGAGCGCCGAGGTGATCGCATCGAAAGGGGCTGAAGGCAATGCGATCGGCGGCTTGAGCGTGGGCGAACCGGAGGAGGAGATGTACGGCATGACCGACCTCGTCTGCGGCATCCTTCCCGGCGACCGGCCGCGCTACCTCATGGGCGTGGGCACGCCGTGGAACCTGCTGGAATGCATGGCCCTGGGCGTGGATCAATTCGATTGCGTGATGCCCACGCGCAACGGCCGCAACGGCATGCTCTTCACGCGCGAGGGCGTGTTGCGGATCATGAACAAACAATGGGCGGACGACCTGTCGCCGTTGGATCCCGCAGGCGCGTGCTGGGTGGACCGCTACTACACCAAGGCCTTCGTGCGGCACCTCTTCGCCAGCGGCGAGATCCTGGGGCCTCAGATCGCCAGCCTGCACAATCTGGGCTTCTACCTGGACCTGATGCGCGAGGCGCGCCAGCGCATCATCGACGGCAGCTTCACCCCGTGGAAGAACGCCTTGTTGCCGAAGTTGAAGCAGCGGCTCAGCGCATAGCCCCGCGCGTGCGTTCGCGACCGCGCCGAAAAGGGAAAGGGACCGAGAGGGTCCCTTCCACTTCCGGTGCACGGCACCGGGCCGATCACCGGCCGGGCGCAGCGCAATGCTGTTCCCGCTGCCGGCCCTTCAGGCGCTCATTCACCCAGGATCTTGCGCGCCAGGTCCAGGATCCGGGTATCGTCCAATGCCACCACGCCACCGCCCGCACCGGGTTCGATGTGCGTTCCCATCGGCCGGCCATCGCGGTGGTTGTATCCGCCGAAGTAGTTCCACACGCTCTCCACGTTCATGTCGAGCTCGCGCGCGATGCGATGGATGCTTCCGTCGGGCAGGCGATCCTTGATCTTGCGCAACTCATTGAAGGTGATGTTCATGGTGTTTCGGGGTTGAGGTTGATCGCGACGAAAAGGTAACATCGCCTGCCGGGGGATCCCAAACCCCGGATGGACTTTTTTTGTGAACCGCGCCTTCCCCTGCGCCCGGGTTTTCCAGCGTGAAGCACCCCACCCCCGCTCCCCTCCTGGCCGGCCTGCTCTGGGCCGCCACGGTAGGTGCCCAACAATACGACCTGCGCGTGTTCGGCGTGGAGGAAGGCCTGCCCGGCGCCACGGTGAACGCCATTCGCGAAGACCACCTCGGTCGGCTCTGGCTGGACACCGACGGCGGCCTTTGCAGCTATGATGGCAGCGCCTTCACCCGGTGGGCCGCCCAGGTACCGGGGCCGCCGCAGGAGGTCGGTGCCGCCTGGAACCCGAACGAAGGGCGCTGGTCGTTGCTGTTCAC
Source organism: uncultured Chryseobacterium sp. (assembly GCA_964517015.1). Classification (GTDB taxonomy): domain Bacteria; phylum Bacteroidota; class Bacteroidia; order Flavobacteriales_F; family PHOS-HE28; genus PHOS-HE28. The sequence continues at coordinate 6,691 of CAZFAW010000019.1, read as the reverse complement.
CGCCGGACCGGTGCCGCATTTCAGCGCGGCCGTGGCCGAAGAGCTCGTGACGCGCAACGGCGAACGCTGGACCGGTACCCTGACCGGGGTGGAGATCACCGATGCCCGCGGCGTGCGGCGTATCACCGAGGCGAACGGACTGGGCAGCAACGATGTGCGCTGCCTGCACCAGGACCGCAGCGGTGCGATCTGGATCGGCACGGGCTACGGCGGGCTCACGCGCTACACCGGCGAAGCCTTCCTGCACTTCACCGAACGCGACGGGCTCGGGGCGCGTGTGGTGACCGCGATCCACCGCACACCCGACGGCCTGATCTGGTTCGGCACCAGCAACGGGAACGTGGTGAAATGGAACGGCCTCGGACTGAGCCCGCTTCCCCGAGGCCCCGCCAACGCCTCGGTCCGCGCGCTCGGTCACCTTGCCGATGGCAGCCTGCTGATCGGCACCGACGACGGGCTGGACCGCGTGGATGTCAGCGGCCACCGCACCACCGTGCTCTCCGGCACGGCCGTGAACCGGATCCGCGCCGCACCGGACGGCAGCATCTGGCTGGGCACCGCCACCGGCGTGCGCGTGAGCACGGCACATGGCTTCGTGGCCGTGGGCCTGCAGCGCCTGCGGGTGAACGACCTGATCGTGGCGGGCGACAGCGTGGTGATCGCCACCGCCGAAGGAGCGTACAGCGTTCCCCTGGACAACTCCAGCGCGCAGTGGCGCCCTGTGATCGCCGGGGACACCTTGACCGCCACCGCCCTGGCGCGCGACCGGGCCGGCAACCTCTGGATCGGCACCACCGGCCACGGCCTGTTGCGCTACAACAGCAGCGGGCTCGCGCGTTACACCGCTGTTGCCCACCTGGCCGGCAACGATGTGGAACAGGTGCTGCTCGATGCGGTGGACAACGTGTGGGTGGGCACGCGGCGCGGGTTCGATCACCTCGAACTGGACGAAGCGCAAGCGGAGGTGATCAACGCCACGCACTTCGGTCGCGAGGACGGTTTCATCGGCACGGAAGCCTACCGCAACGCCTGCCTGCTCGATGCCGACAGCGCGCTCTGGTTCGGCACCGCGCGCGGCATCACGCGCTTCGACCCGCGCCGCCTGCTGCAGGACCCGCTCCCGCCGCGCACGCTGATCCGAACCCTGCTGCTGAACTACGAACCCGCCGACTGGTCGCGCTGGTGCGACAGCCTGGGCACCGATGGCCTGCCGATCGGGTTGGTGCTGCCGCACGACCGCAACCACCTCACCTTCGAGTTCCACGGCATCGCACTGGCGCATCCGGACATGGTGCGCTACCAATTCCTGCTCGAAGGGCAGGACGAGGAGTGGTCGCCGATCACCGCCACCCCGCGTGTCACCTACGGCAACCTGCCGCCAGGCAGCTATACCTTCAAGGTGATCGCGCGCAACGGCAGCGGGGTATGGAACGAAGCACCCACCACGTTCGCCTTCGAGATCCGGCCTCCGCTCTACCGCACCACGTGGTTCCTGGTGGTGAGCGGACTGGCGCTTCTGGCCGCGTTCCTGGGCTTCGTGCGCCTGCGCGAACGCCGGTCGCGCCTGGAACGTGAACGCCTGGAGCGCACGGTGAAGGAACGCACCCGCCAACTGGAGGACGAGAAGCAACGCAGCGACCAACTGCTGCTGAACATCCTGCCGGAAACCACCGCCGCCGAACTGAAGGAACGCGGTGCGGCGGAAGCGCGCAGCTACCCGGCCTGCACCGTGCTCTTCTCCGACTTCCAGGGCTTCACCACGATCAGCGAACAGATGGAAGCGAGCGGCGTGGTGGCCGAACTGGATCGTTTCTTCCGTGCCTTCGACCGGATCACCACCGCGCACGGGCTGGAGAAGATCAAGACCATCGGCGACGCGTACATGTGCGCCGCAGGCGTGCCCAACCCCAGCCCTACGCACGCACTCGATGCAGTGAAGACCGCGCTCGAAATGCTGCAAGCCGTCGATCGCATCAACGCCGAACGTGCCACCGAGGGCAAGGCGCCCTGGCCCATCCGCATCGGGCTGCACAGCGGGCCGCTGGTGGCCGGCGTGGTGGGCGAGAAGAAGTTCGCCTACGACATCTGGGGCGGCACGGTGAACCTGGCCAGCCGCATGGAAAGCAACGGCGCCGCCGGCCGCATCAACATCAGCGGTGCCACCTACGCACTGGTGATGCACGCGGTGCAATGCACGCCGCGCGGGCCGATCAAGGTGAAGGGCAAGGGCGAGGTGCAGATGTACTTCGTGGAGCGGTTCAAGTAGGAGCGTAACGGAGGAACCCGCCACCATACCGCGTGCACGCGAACGAGCACGCGCCACGCCGATCGCGCGCGGCCCGGCACTGCGTCACGCATCGTCCTCCGTTTCGGCATCCTCGCCGCTGAAGACGCTGCCCAGCAGATCGCTGAAGCGGGCGGCGTCCGCCAGTTGCGAGCGGCTGATCCGGCTGTGTTCGGCCAGCCCGTACAGGATGAACTCGGCCCAGGCCGGTCGTTCTTCCGGCGCCACCTCGGCGAACCGTTTGCGCACCAGGTCCATGAGACCTGGCACCTGTTCCAACGTGCTGCGATGCACGGGATCGGCCGCATCGGCGAGCAGGTCCATCGATCCGTTCTCGAAATGCGCCACGATCGCCGTGAAGGGATCCGCAGCCGCGGACTTGCCCTTGGATCGCTCGATCACCGGGAAGAGCTCCTGGAACACGTTCCGTACGGTGATCGACAGCAGGTGGTGGGCGACCTTCTCCGGCCCCTCCTGCTCCCCTTCGTACACCAGCTCGATCTTGCCCGTGATCGCGGGCACCACGGCGAACAGGTCGGACATGCGCGCCACGGTGCGCGCTTCACCGCTGCGGATGGCCCTGCGTTCGGCCGCGCTGATCACGCTCTCCAGGGCGCTGATCGTGAGCCGTGCGCTCACCCCGCTCTTCGGGTCCACGAACTCGCTCTGCCGTGCCTCCAGTGCAATGCGTTCGATCAGCACCCGCAGCAGTTCGGGCACGCGCACGCGGTCCAATTGGTCCTTCGGCGATCGGATCTCCTGGGCGGTGATGCGCATGCCGAGCTCCAGGGTGGGCGGGTAATGCGTGAGGATCTGGCTCTGGATCCGGTCCTTCAACGGGGTGATGATCGCGCCGCGATTGGTGTAGTCCTCCGGATTCGCCGTGAACACGAACTGGACGTCCAACGGGAGGCGCAGCTTGAAGCCGCGGATCTGCACGTCGCCCTCCTGCAGGATGTTGAAGAGCGCCACCTGGATGCGCGGCTGCAGGTCGGGGAGTTCGTTGATCACGAAGATGCCTCGGTTGCTGCGGGGGATCAGGCCGAAGTGGATCACGCGCTCGTCGCTTTGATCGAGCTTCAGGTTGGCGGCCTTGATCGGGTCGCTGTCGCCGATCAGGTCGGCCACGGTGGTATCGGGGGTGGCCAGTTTCTCCGTGTAGCGTGCGTCGCGGTGCAACCAGGCGATCGGCGTGGCATCGCCCCGGGCGGCGATCAGTTCCTTCGCGTGGCGCGAGATCGGTGCGAGCGGATCGTCGTTGATCTCGCTGCCTTCCACCACGGGGATCCATTCGTCCAGCAGGCCCACCAGGGAGCGGGCCATGCGCGTTTTCGCCTGCCCGCGCAAGCCGAGCAGGTTGATGTGGTGCCCGGCGAGGATCGCACGCTCCAGCGCGGGGATCACCGTGTGCTCGTAGCCGTGGATGCCATCGAAGAGCGGCTTCTTCGCTCGGATGCGCGCGATCAGGTTGGCGCGCAATTCGTCCTTCACGGTACGCGTAACGTAGCCGCTCTCCTTCAGTTCGCCAAGGGTTCTCGCGTGCGACATGCTCAATGGATGGACTTGATGAACCGGGCTGAAAGCGCGGGTGCAGCGCTTCGGATCACGCGCAACACGTAGATCCCGGGAGCGAGGGCACGAACATCGAGACCATCGTGCAGGTCGCGCACGTCGTGTTCTTGCACCACCCGACCGCCCGCATCCAGGATCGC
>CAZFAW010000019.1:0-2595 GCA_964517015.1 uncultured Chryseobacterium sp. | reverse complement strand
GCAGGTCGCGCACGTCGTGTTCTTGCACCACCCGACCGCCCGCATCCAGGATCGCCAGCCCCGAGATGTCCCGGAGAACGGCAGCGGTTTGAACGAAGAGGATGTCCTGAACGGGCTGGGGCCAGGTACGGAGCCCACCGATCGCAGGCTCCTCCGGCATCCCGACGATGGACGCGGGGTCGAGCATACGCATGGTCCATGTGGTGTCCAGCGGCTCCGGGAAGCCTTGTGCGATCGTGACCAGGGGGTGGTGCGTTCCCGGCAGGTGGAACCGGTAGGCGTGAAGAGGATCGGCCGTGGGATCGACCTGTTCCATCACGGTGTGTACACGCAACACGGGGCCGTACGTGCCGAAAGGAAGCACCACCGTTCCATAGCCGTCCGCCATGTTGGTATCCGACCGCCAGAACTCGACCCCATCGCAACCACTGCTCAAGAGCCGGTACAGATGAAGGTTCACCACGGTGTCCTCGAAGGTCATGGGCGCTTCCAGCACAATGCCGAATTCGTGGATGATCGGGAAGCTGCCGATGGGAGAACCGAACCAGGGTGCCACCATGACACTGAAGGGATCGACAGCCACGACGTATGCACCACTGGTCACATCGAGCGGACAGGCCAATGCGCACCCGTCGATGGAATCGCTGACCTCGTCGGCATAGTTGATCACGAACGTGTCGGTCGGCTGGAACGCGGAAAAGTCCCAGACCTGTCCGGCACCCGGCCCGCCCGGACCCGATGCCACGCCTTCCAGTTCCGTGAACACATCGCCTGCGATGGGGAAACTGTTCGCGACGGTGAGCTCGGGTTGAGCCATCAGCGCGCCGTGCACGCTGCACAAGGCGATGATGATCGGTCGGGATCCCATCATGAACGTCGGTTGGAAGCGTGATCGCGGAACACCATGTCCGCGAGGCCTTTCAGGCCGGTGTAGAAGGCGCGGCCCTGGTTGGCCTCGGTGAACTTCTCGATGAAGCGCTGCAGGTAGGGATCGCGCGCGATCATGAACGTGGTGATGGGGATCCGGGCCTTCCGCGCACGCACGGCCGCATCGAGCGTACGCGCCACGATGAATTCGTCCAGGCCCACGCTGTTCATGTGGTATTCGCCGTTGCGCTTGATGCAACTGGGCTTGCCGTCGGTGATCATGATCATGCGGCGGTTGCGCAGCTTTCGCCGGCGCAGCAGGTCCATGCCCAGTTCCAGGCCCGCCACGGTATTGGTGTGGTACGGTCCCACCTGCAGGTAGGGCAGGTCCTTGAGACCCACCTGCCACGCATCGTTGCCGAAGACCACGATGTCCAGCGTGTCCTTCGGGTAGCGTCGCGCGATCAATTCCGCGAGTGCCATGGCCACCTTCTTCGCCGGGGTGATGCGGTCCTCGCCATAGAGGATCATGCTGTGGCTGATGTCGAGCAGCAGCACGGTGGCGCACGCGCTCTGGTGCTCCGTTTCGATCACCTCCAGGTCGTCCTCGCTCAGGTGCAGGTCGTCGATGCCGCGCTGTTGGGCGTTGCGGATGCTGTCGCTCATGGCGATCTGCTCGATGCGGTCGCCGAAGCGGTAGGCACGGCGGTCGCTGGTGGGCTCGTCGCCCTGGCCGGAGCGGCGCAGGCCGTGATCGCCGCGATCGGTCTTCTTCAACTTGCCGAACACCTGGTCCAGTGCGCGCTGCCGCAGCAATTGCTCGGCCTTGCCCGTGAGCGGGGCCTTGCCGCCCTTGCGGGGCGGGTCGCCGATGATGCCGTGCTTCCGCAGGTCGTCCTCGAATTCCTTGCGGCCGTACTCCTTGGAATAGAACGCATGCTCCTTGTCCAATTCGTCCATCCAGTTCAGGGCCTCCTCCACATCGCCGCTGGTATGCGTGAGGATCTCCAGGAAGAGCGGCAGCAGTTTCTCGAACGGCGTTCGATCGTCCGGAGGCGGTATGAACTTCGAGAAGCGGGAGCCCAGCACGGTGCCAAATTACCGCCCCGCCGGCCGTGTGTGCTCAAGGAAGGTGAAGCCGTCGCGCGTTCCGGCCCGCGTGGATCACCCGACGTTCATGCGACCCACGCAGCGCACCACCTCGGCGCGCTGTGCGGCGGTCCCGCCGTGGGCGTTCACCACGTCCAGGTGGCCATCGGGCGCGATGCGCAGGTTCACCACGAGCGTGCCTTCGCAGGCGGTGCCATCGGAGAGGGCGAGGTGGCGCTGCACTTCGCGCACCAGGCGGCGCTCCAGGGTACCGGTCTGTTCGGTGGCGGGACTTTCCAGCACGAGGACTTCGGCATCGGCGGTGGCGTCGAAGGCGGGCAGGGAAGCCAGGGCGAGAACGATCCGTGCAAGCATGGAGCGCATGGTGTGAGCGTCCTTGGTTCGACGCCCAAAGCTGAACGTGCGACGCACGGGTTGTTCCCCCGTTCACAGAAATTGTGGATCAGCTCAACCCGCTGATCACGCCGTTCGCATCGATGTCCATGCCCTCGGCGGCGGGCACTTCCGGAAGACCGGGCATGCGCATGATCTCGCCGCAGATGGGCACCACGAAGCCGGCGCCGGCGCTGATCTCGATGTCGCGCACGGTGATGCGGAAGCCGGTGGGCGCAGCGCGCA
>CAZFAW010000018.1:0-15100 GCA_964517015.1 uncultured Chryseobacterium sp. | reverse complement strand
GCGAGAACCCCTCGATCACGTTCCACACCCACAGCGAGTTCAAGACGGCGGTGGCGTAGGGTTCACCCCTCTCCTTTCTGTCCCACGAACTGGTCGTCCTTCTCCTCGAAGAGCACGTTGAAGGAAGTGAGGCTGCCGTAGCAGCGCGTGATGTACTGCTGCATCTCCACCTTGTCCTGCTCGCTGAGCTGCGTGTGCGCGTTGATCTTCTGCTCCAGCACCCGCAGCCGGTCGCGCAGCATCACGACCTTGTGGAAGAAGTCCTCGATGGGGATCTCCTTGCTCTTCAGGGAAGCGTCCTTCGGTTTCAGGTCCAGGGTACCACCGTGGTATTTGCGAGCCAGTTCCACCGGCCGCTGGGGCACGTTGAATTCCTCGAGCACCTCGCGCAAGGCCTGTTCGATCACGTCCATGTCGATCCGCGCCTCGGGCATTTCCGCACCGGGTGCGATCGTGACCAGGCCCTCGAACGAGCGGCTGATCGGCTGCTCGCCATGCTCCTTGAAGAAGATGTGCACGGTGCGCTGGTCCATGGCGTAGACCACGCCCACGCCCATGGTCGGGTGCTTCACGCGTGCGCCGATGCCGATGTCGTACAGTTCGTTGTTCATCAGATCACTTCCTCGATCTTGTAGGTCACGTGATTGAATTCCACCTGGTCGCCCTTGCGTTTGCCGCTGAGGATCCGGAACAGGGGGGCGCGGGGCGAAAGGCCCAGGTAGCTGCGGCCGCCGGCCTCGAACTGTTCGATGCCCGTGGCGACCAGGAGGTCGCGGCGATCGGTGCGCACCAGGGAGCCGAAACGCACGGACTCATGCCGCTCGGCGGGGTCGATGCCTTCGAGCAAGGCGATGTCGCGCTGCACCTGCTCGATCTGCTGTGCCAGGCCGTTCATCACGTCCACGTCGGAACCGTGCAGGCTTTCGGTCTGGCTGGCGCTTTCGGCATTGTCATCGCCTATGGTCACGGCCTTCAACTCGTCGATGCGTTCGCGGAGCTCGATGCCCAAGCCGCGCAGGTGCTCGATGGCAGCACGCAAGACGAGCGCCTTGGTGGTGGTGCGTTCCATGCTGAAAGGGGAAGGTGCAGCAAGATACTGCGCGGCGGCTTCAGCGCGGCAGGCGCTCGGGCGCCTCCACCGGGGTGTACTCGCTCAACTTGGCCAGTTCAAGGCGCATCGCCCCGCTCCGGGAACTGAAGGCACGGACGTACCGGCCGCCCCAGACGATCTCGTCGAAGCGGAACGATCGCCGGGTGATCACCTGTTGCATATAGCCCTCATCGATTCCTTTGAGGATCAGGATCACCTCCGCCCGGCGCTGCACCAGGTCCTCATAGCTGATCCCGGCCAGGGGGCTCTCCGGTGTGATCGGGTGCACCACGGTCCAGCTCAATGGCAGGAAGCTGACCTTGTCGAACTGCAGCTTCAGGCTGTAATAGTTCAACCGTTCGCCCTGGTCGTCCGTGTCGGCCATCACCAACATCAGCCGCGCTTCCACCTCAACCAGCAAGGTGTTGCGCCTATTGGCAAGCCGCAACTGGAAGCTCCAACCCTCCTTGAACGGGGCCACCAAGGCCTTTGCGCTGTAGGCAAGCCGCGTCGTGGGCCGCGCGAAACGCGAATAGATCACCGCACTGATCAGAGAGAAACCCAGGATCCCGAACACGCCTTCGATCGCGGCCAGCAACCAGGTGGCCGGGCTGTGCGGAAAGAGCGAACCATAACCCACGGTGGTCAGGGTCTGTACGCTCATCCCGATCGCGCTCATCCACTTTCCCGTGAGCGAACTGAGATCGGCATTGCCCAGTTGATCCACGCCGATCAGCATGTAGAGCGAACCGAAGAACAGGTTCATGCTCAGGTAGCCCGCAACGAACGTGAGAACCAATTGCGCAGTGGGCATGGTGGCCAGTGCCACGAAACCTTCGCGCAGCCCGGTCAAACGCCCGATGCGATCCACCCGGAACCGGCCGTCATGCCCCATTACGCGGTCCAGGGGCCGTTCGAAGGAGGCACCGATGCCGGGATCCTCGATCCGCTGCGTGCGTTCGCTCATGGTTGCAGGATACTGGTCGCGAAGATGATGATCGGGCGCCGGAACGATGCTTACGGCATCACGCGCAGGACAGGATAGCGATGGTAGGCCGTTTCGGACCAGGGCGATCGTTGGAAAACGAAGTTGAGCTGTTCCCAAGGATCGGCCGCGAAGGCCGGATCGTTCGCACGCTTCTCCTGGAATGCGCTTCGCAACGCCCGGTCCTTGAGCAGCTCGGCGGCCATGGCATCGAACGAATAGTCGTTGAAGCCCTCCTTCTGCTGCAGGATCGCATCGAAGAAGTTCCAGGCGAAGTAACTGTCGGAGCATTCCGGTTCCAGAACCGACATGACGAAACGATCCGTGGGATGGCCCATGGGCACGAGCACGTACGGCGCCACGCTGGGGAGGCGCGCACCCGACCATTCGCACATCACATCGCGGTGCACGTAGTGTCCCTCGTACGGTGTCGGTGGGGATCCCAGGGAGATCACGTGCGCCACCTCCACGGTGTCGATCCCCCAGGGCATCGGGTCGTTGATCGGCACATCGTTCAAGGCAAGGCGCTCGATCACCTCTTTCCATGCCCGCGGCACCAGGTAGGCTTTCGGCTTTTCCACGGTCAGTGTGGGGACATAGCGCCCGAACCATGGCACCAACAGGTCCACCGGCCGGTTGCGGTCGTACTTCACCTGTGGTAAACCGCTCACCAGTCCGGCTGGCATGCCGGAGGCATACCCTTTGAAAAGCAGTTCTTCCACCTGCGTGGTGTCGAGGCGCCAGTTCAACCCGAACGATGCACAGCTGCTGGTAGCCTCCTTCGCCCGGGTACGCGCAGTGCGCAATTCATCGGGGTGCCGGTCCATCACGGCCAGCGTTGCCAGCATCAATTGGAAGGTTGCGTTCACCCGATCGGCGTAAGGTTTCAGCATGTGGCTTTCCGCCAGGATGCCGATCCGATCGAAGAGCGCATTGTAGCCCGTGCTGTAGCGCGGTGCATCGTGGAACTCCACAAGTCCGTCATCGGGCGCGTCCTTCACCGTTTCGAAGTAGGGACACATCAACTGGCCCTTGCGATCCATCCATTCGTAGAGCCCGGGCACCACCACCCCGGTCGTGAAAGCACTCAGCGCGGGGTCAAGCTTGTCCTTCTGGGTCATCAGCAATTCCATCACGTACCGGTGATCGGCACCGTCGCTCACATGCGTTTCGAAGTACACATCGGGATCCCAGTCGGCGAGCGCCCCGACCAAGCCCCGCGTGTTCTCCGCATCCATTTTGATGAAGTCGCGGTTCAGATCGTAGTTCTTCGCGTTGGCCCGTATGCCATGCTGGATCGGTCCGTTCTGATCGGGACGCGATGGGCGACCGCGTTGTCGGGCACCGCTCACATTGTACATCGGCACGATGCACACCACCGTGCGAGCCGTGAGCCCCATCAGGTGGTCGTCTTCCAGGAGCGCCTGGGCCAGCATCAGGCTGGCATCCACGCCGTCCGGTTCACCCGCGTGGATGGCATTGGTGATCCACAAGATGTTCCTGCCTTCGGCACGGATCCGCGTCGGGTCGAGCGGAGCGCCGTCGGTGATCACGAACAGGTGGATCGGCGAACCATCGTCGTCCGTTCCGATCCGCAGCAACTGTGCCCCATCGTGTGCCGCATCCAAACGCTCATAGCGGGCGATGGCCTGTTCCCAGGTGGCCGTGGTATCGCCGGTGAAGGTCCATGCCTGGCCGTGGGCCGTGCATGACACGAACAGAAGTGGGATCAGGGAGACCGGACGCATGGCTCGGAGCGCTTCGCCGCAACTATGGCGGACCGCGCCCGAAGATCACACCGGCGGCGCTTGCACCGCACCGGTCACCGAACGGTTCAGGCTTCCGGCTGTTCCGGTTGGATCGCAAGAAGCACCGCCGGGGCCTGCACGGCGGGCGGAGCCTGTTCGGCCTCGATCACGGCCGGTTCGGGAGACTTGACCGCATACAACTGTTCCTCATCGGTCAGTTGCAGCAGCAGGGTAAGGGTCATGACTGGCCACATGTGCAGGCGTTTTCGGTTCGGGTCCACGCCCAGGGATCGATCTTCCTAGGCGCCAGCGGCTGAGTAGGCACGGTGGCGCAACGAACGGGGCCAAAAGTGGGGTCAAGCCACGGTCCGTGTCAAGACGAACGTGGATATTTCTTCGCCGAAAGCGGTCTTTCCTCCGACGGACAGAGACACTAGCGCACCACCACGCGGCCCCAATGGATCCCTTCGCCCGGACCCTGCAAACCGATGAAATACGGTCCGGGTGCTACGGTGCCCATGTTCAATGACAGATGGCTGCCTTCGTTGACAGGCTGTTGCAGCACGAGTCGGCCTTGAGCATCGCGGACCACCAAGCGGGACGGTTGCGGACTGCCCGACGGCCAGCGCACGGTCAGTATGTCGTCCACGGGATCGGGATAGAGCGTGAGGTCGTGCGTGGAAGAGGCACCGTGAACCCCCATGGGCGAAAAGAAGAGGGTATCCGAAGGGAACACACATCCGCCACCGTAGTCGGCGATCACCCAAAAGAACCCGGAGGTGGCCGGGATGATCGAGGAACTGTCGGCGCCGGGAATGGCCACCCCATCCTGGAACCATGTAAAGCCCAATGCCTCCGAACTGTGCAGGGTATCTCCGTCTTGATCGATCGTGGGAGGGCCCATGGGGCAATGGTCCACGATGCGATCGATCCGGTCGAGCGCGTTGTTGGCCACGAAGAGCTCGCCATCCGCACCTTCGGCGATGCTCGACAAGCCGTACGGGCTGGTGGCCAGGACCTCTTCGTGCGTCCACCCGCCCGCACCATCCGGATGCAGCGACCAAAATGTGCCGCTGCAATAGTCACTGTAGAGGTAGCGTCCATAGAGCCGGTCGAACCGCGCACCGCGGTACACACGACCGCCGATGGCGGCACACCAATTCCCACCACCCAGGTAGTTGAGGTGCGTAACGAGCGGGAACACGTAGGCTGCGCTGTCCTGGCAGCCCGCCAATGCGAAAGGCACGTCGCCTTCGTAGCACTTCCACCCGAAGTTGGGGCCGCTGTTGTCGCCGATGGGCCACTGGTCCACTTCGTCGTAGGTGTTCTGGCCCACATCGCCCCACCACAGGTAACCACCGGTGGTATCGAAGCCGAAACGATAGGGATTGCGGAACCCGCTTGCCCAGATCTCCGGCAGGGTGTCCGGGCCTGCGTTCACGAAGGGATTGTCCGGCGGGATCGAGTAGGTGCTATCGGCCTCGGGATGGATGCGGATGATGTCGCCCAGCACATCGCTCAGGTTCTGCGCATGGCCATCGGGATCACCGGGACTTCCGCCATCTCCGAACGTAACGTACAGGTTGCCGTCCGGGCCGAAGGCGAGGTCGCCGCCCTTGTGGTCCTGGTAAGGTTGCCGGCAGGAGTATATCACCTGACGGCTGGACGGCAGCGCAACGCTTGAATCCGAAGGGTCCACGGTGTAACGAACGATGTTCGTCTTCAAACCGAGGCTGTCCTGTGCGACATAGTCGATGTAGAAGAAACCATTGTTCGCGTAGTCTGGATCGAAGACGAGTCCCAGCAAACCGGCCTCGCCCGTGAAGACCAGGTCGGTCCCCTGGATGTTGAGGAAGGGCGCGACCTGCACCGTCATGCTGTCGGTGATCACGTGGATCTTGCCGCTCTGGTTGCATACGAAGAGGCGTCCATCGCCACAGTGCGCGATGTCGGTGGGGAACGGGACATCGATGGCCCAGGGCACCAGGTCGATGGAAACGGGAGGCTGTGCGGATGCGGCACGAGCGAAGACGAGGATGGCGGGAAGCAGGAACCTGAGGGTACGCATGTGCGCCAAAAGTACCCGCGTCGAAAGGGGCGTTCCGTGGTGGCGGACAGTATTCATCAACAGCACGTCGCACGCGTTGTGCGTCGCGCAGAGCCCCTCAGCCTCGTGCCGCTTTCAGCGTGTTCATCAACAGGCTGGTGATGGTCATGGGGCCCACGCCGCCGGGAACGGGTGCGATCCATGCGCACTTCGGCGCCACCTCATCGAACTTCACGTCGCCCACCAGACGGAAGCCGCTCTTTTTCGTGGCGTCGGGGATGCGGTGGATGCCCACATCCACCACCACGGCTCCGTCCTTCACCATGTCCGCGGTGATCATTTCGGGGCGCCCCACTGCAGCCACGAGGATGTCCGCCTGCCGTGTGATGGCCGCCAGATCGAGCGTGCGGCTGTGGGCCAGCGTCACCGTGCAATTGCCGGGATAGGCGTTCCTGCTGAGCAGGATGCTCATGGGCGTGCCTACGATGTGGCTGCGCCCCACCACCACGGCGTGCTTCCCGGCGGTGTCGATGTGGTAGTGCCGCAACAACTCCACGATGCCGCTGGGCGTGGCCGGCAGGAAACAGGGCAGCCCGAGCACCATGCGCCCGATGTTCTCCGGATGGAAGCCATCGACATCCTTCTCCGGAGCGATGGCAAGGGTCACCTTTTCAGGATCGATGTGATCGGGCAGGGGCAACTGCACGATGAACCCGTCCAGTTCCTTGTCCTTGTTCAGTTGTTTCACCAGGTGCAGCACCTCTTCCTCCGTGGTGGTCGCGGGGCGCTTGATCAGGGTGCTCCGAAAGCCCACGCTTTCGCAAGCCTTCACCTTGCTCTCCACGTAGGTCTTGCTGGCGCCATCGTCGCCCACGAGCACGGCGGCGAGATGCGGTGCACGGCCGCGAAGGGCTTTCACCTCCGCCGCGCCTTTGGCGATCTCCGCGCGCAGCGCATCGCCGCAGCGTTTGCCATCGAGCAGTTGGTAGGTGGACACTTCGGGAAGCATGGGCCGTGAAGATACCGGACCCGCGCCATCCGTCCACTGACCGGCATCGCTCCGACGTGTCGGAACGCCCGGTCCATGCCCGGGTGTGGTAACCGTCCGGGCGGCTCATCAGAAATGATGGATCACGGCACGTGCCTGCTGCGCAACTTGCCGCAATGCGGGCGACCGTGACCCCCATGAACGCACCTGGCCCGGCCCGTGTCGGGGTCTTGTCGGGCCTTGCTGTCCTCTCGGTCGCCGCAGTGTTCGGGCAGGATCCGCCCTATCGGGCGTTCACCGTGGCCGATGGGCTGCCGAGCAATACGGTGTACTCCTGCGCCCAGGACAAGACGGGCCTGCTTTGGTTCACCACCGATGCCGGTGTCGCCCGCTTCGATGGTACCCGCTTCGAACGGTTCAGCACAGCCAACGGGATGTCCGACAACGAAGTGCTGGACATCTTCCACGACAGCGCCGGCCGCACCTGGCTCCTCACCTTGAACGGCAAATTGTGCTTCTACCAGAACGGCCGGTTCCACGACGAACGCGACCATCCTGAACTTGCCTTGATCCGGCCGGAGTCCGGTTTCGCCTCGATCGCCGAGACGCCCTCCGGCACGCTTTGGTTCGGCGGGCTCTGGATCCCGCTCATGTCCTGGACCAACGGCACGGTGCATACATGGTCTCCCGGAACAGGATGTCCCGGTGGGGAGTTGAAGAACGGGATCCCGCTGCTGGTGCACGCGCCGGGACAGGCACCCTGGCTCGTGTTCAACTCGAGCCTGTACCGCATGGACGCCGACGGCCCCCGCTTCGTTCGTTGTTGGAACGCGAGCATCGAAGGCTATCCCATCGCATCGGTGTCTGGCGCGGGCCTGCTCGCGATGGGCCCGAGCGGCCTGACGCGTTGCACCGAGGCGGGCGATACGCTCCTCTGCCCCACGCACGTGCTGGGTCCGCAGGTTGCATGGCGAACCTGGCGCACGCCGCGTGCCACCACCAACGGCACCATTTGGGTCCCTTCCAACCGGAACGGCGTGGCGGCGGTGGATCTCGCCGGTCGCCTGGAACACCGCGTACTCAATGGCCTGAACGTGCATTCGGTGTACGAAGACAGCGAGGGGAACCTTTGGTTGAACACGAACGGCCAGGGCACGATCCGCATCGATCCGTGGCAGCAGGGCATCGGCATTTTCCGCTCCAGTCCGGACGATCCCAACGTGACAGCCGTGCTCGCGACCCGAAACGGGGACATCTACTATGGAACCGACAAAGGCGCCATCGCGCGCATCCGGAACGGCCGCTCCTCCCCCGTGCTCGTTCACGATGCGCGCACCAGCGGGTACGAGCGCGTACACGACCTGCAGGAAGACGGTGCGGGTCGGATCTGGTTCGCCACGGACCGACGCGCGGGTTTCCTCGAACCCGCGCGCCCGGATGCGACGCCTACGATCTGCAAGTACCGGGACGAGCGCACGCGCGCCCAAAGCATGTTCGGATCCGTAGGGCTCAAGGCCATCGCCCCAGGCCCCGAAGGCAAGGTGGTGGGCAGTTTCTTCGGCATTGCCGAATTGACGGATACGCTCGGGCACCCCACGTTCATCACACGATCCAGGTATTGGCGGAGCGCACATCGCATGTATGCCCCGTTCATCGATCGTGAGGGCGGCGTCTGGTTCGAGACCAATGCCGCGCTCCATTGCTTCCGCAACGGAGCGCGTTCCGACCTCGGCCTCGGCAACGGTGCGTTCGGGTCACGGATCACGGACGTCGATCAACTCCCCGATGGGACGATGGTGATCGGAACGGCCGGCAATGGCGTGGTGCTCCTGCGGAACGATCGCATCTTCCGCCGGTTCGGGCGAGCGGAAGGGGTGCCGGGGGATGAAGTGCGCGCGGCCGTGGTGCGTGGCAACGCCCTACTGGTGGCCACGGATGCCGGCGCTTGTTCGATCGAGGATCCCACGGGGCTTGCGCGGATCAGGACGTGGAACGAACTGCAGGGGCTCGACGGCCTCGACATCAAGGATATCGATCGCGCCGACAGCCTGATCCTCCTTGCCACACCTTCGGGCCTGTACACGGTGCCCGAGCGCACGCTGCCTCTCCAACGTCCCGCACCGCGGATCGCGGGCATCACCGCCGTGGTGAACGATTCCGTGGCGTTGAAGGCCCCCCGGATGCAGGTGCGCGCGGGCGATCGTGTGGTGCTGCGCATCCACGGCGTGCACTTCTCCATGCCCGAGCGCATGCGGTTCGCCATGCGCATGGAGCCCGATATCTCCTGGTCGGCCACGGATCCCGAGATCCTCATGAACATGCCACCGAGCGGTGAACATGACCTCTGGTTCCGCGCACAGGTCCCGGGGTCGCCGTGGGGCGAGGCGGTGAAGCTCCATCTCTCCGTGATCCCGCCTTGGTACCAGCGCACGGCGTCCCGGATCATGGCCGTGCTTGTGCTCGCAGCGGGCGTGGTCGCAGCCATGCGCTGGCGGTCGCGTGTGCAAGGCCGCCGGCACCGCGCGCAAATGGAACGGCAACTGGCTCTTCAGGAGGAACGCCAGCGCATCGCCAGCGACATGCATGATGACATCGGGGCCGATATCAGCCACCTGCTCATGATGACGCGGCAGTACGCCGGGAGCGCCACCTTGCACCGATCCGACCGGTCGCACTTCACCAGCATCGAGCAGGCTGCGAACGGCCTGTTGCAGAAGATCGACGAGGTGATCTGGAGCCTCGCCCCCCAGGACGACCACCTGCACGATGCCCTTTCCTACATCCAACGGTACGCGGAGACCTTCGCCGAAGCGCACGGCATGGCCTTCCGCACACTGCCGTTACCCACGCTACCGGAGGTGTCCCTCCATTCGCAACACCGCCGCGAAGTGTACCTCATCGTGAAAGAGGTGCTGCACAACATCGCCAAGCACACCTCGGCGCGCAACCTGCGGTTCGTTGTGCTGTTGCGGTCCGGCACGCTGCACATCCGCATCGAGGACGACGGCGCACCGCGCCCCCCGGCGAACGGAGGGCGCAACGGGCACGGGAAGGCCAACCTGAAGCAACGTGCCGATCGCATCGGAGCGCTCCTGCGCCATGAGCCCCTCGCCCCCATCGGAACGGCATTGACGATCGAACTGCCCCTGAACAGGATCCATCATGAATGACGAAGGCCCGGCAGCGGGCCGCGGGTAATTTCCGGCCGTGCCATGACAGGGAAGATCAGGATCCTCCTGGTGGAAGACCACGACGAACTGCGGCAGCGGCTTTCCACGCTGTTGGGCTCGTACGAGGACCTGCTGTGCCGCGCCGCAGCCGATGCGGGTTCGGCGGAGCGGGCACTGGCGGCGGGCGCCTACGACGTGGTGGTCATGGACATCAACCTGGATGGAGCCTTCCCAGGCACGGGCGAAGGCGGGATCGAGCTCACGCGGCGCATCAAGGAGCGCATGCCCGACACACAGGTGCTCATCTGCACCGTGCACGAGGACGAGCATCGGATCTTCAGTGCGCTGAAAGCGGGCGCCACGGGCTACATCCTGAAGCGCGCACCGTTGCCGGAACTGATCGAGGCCGTGCGGCAGATCCACCGCGGCGAAAGCCCCATGACCGGAAGCATCGCACGCAAGGTGGTGGCCAGTTTCGGCATGCGACCGCTGGAGAACGGCGAACGGCTCACCGAGCGTGAGCAACAGGTGCTCGACCTCTTGAGCGAGGGCTTGAAGGCGAAGGAGATCGCCGAAAAGCTCTTCGTGAGCATCACCACGGTGCGCAGCCACGTGCGCGGCATCTACGAGAAGCTCCACGTGCAGAACCGCGTGGAGATGATGCGAAAGACCGGGCGTGCGCGTTGACCGGCCTCCTCACTTCGAACGGATCCCCGCCCCTCCATCAGAACTGATGAAGGTGATGCCACGGCCGGGCCGCTGCTTTGTCGGGTCGGCACTTCCGCCGGCACAGCGGATGCCGAAAAGCTGGGAGAGAGTAGGCACTGAACATCTTTCCCATGCCAAACCTGAATGCGGCACTCATGAAGATCGCCACCGGTACAGCTGCCTTGCTCCTCGTGCTCACCTCCTGCAACAAGGAACTGAACGGCCCTAACGTCACGGATGGACCAGGCACGTTCAAAGCGACCTGCCCTCAACAAACGGTACCGATCACCTCCCTGGCCAACATCGCCGGGCCTCCCACCGTTCCGACCGGACAACTCAACTCAGTGTACAAACTGTGCTTCCCCGCGCCGGCATGTGGATCCTTCCAGAACTTCACCTACGATGTGCTCGTCGGTAGCGCCATGGTGACGCCAGGCGCTGGGCCGCTGCACGTGAACAACTACCCGAACGTCACCTATTCCGAGCAGGTGGCGATGATCAACTACTTCCTGAACCTGGCGAACTCCATGGCGCCGACCTGCTCGGGGACCACGAAGAAGGTTGTGAAAGGCTTGAAATTCTACAGGGATGCGTTCGTGGTCGATGGCATCAACTGCTACGCCACCTATGCATGTTGCGCAGGAGCCCCGAATTGATCGCGGTCCTTGCCTGCCGATACACAACCAGAACCCCATAGCGAACCAACCATGCGAAACTCCACGGATCCCACCCTTTTCTTCACAATGGTGGCGGCCCTGCTCTTCACCGCGTGTACCAAGCCCGATCCTGAAGAAGGTCTTCCCCTCTCCCGGCCGGTCCTTGAAACAAGGGAGTCGGTGCCTTTCAATCTGATCAGCGGCAATCCGGGCTGCTACCGGCTGGCGGGTGAGTGCTTCAACCTGCAATGCACCACACAGTCGGGCGTGAACGGACTGGTGTTGTACGATCCGATACCCTGGACCAACGGGCCCTACTTCCACGCAGGTGGGTTCGTATTCCAAAAGGGATCCACCCCAACGAGCTATGGCCCGTGGTACTATTTCGTTCCCTTGGGGGTGACCGGTACGTTCCAGCGTCTCAAGGCGCGCTTCAGAGGTGATTTCGTCGCTGGCGTCAATGGAACCTCGTTCCTCCCGAAGATCGCCACGTACGTGCCGGCCACCAAGACCTGGACCATTGAGCCAGGGAACGGAGCAACGGTCCAATTGCAATTGGTCACATCGAGCATCACGGAGTGCTATTGATCCGATAGCCGAAGCGGAAGCGAACGAAGAAGGGCCGCACGAGCGGCCCTTCTTCGTGGCATCGGATCCAACCCGTGCGAGCGCCCCACCGGTGCGGGATCCCTCGTACACGGCCGCCCGTCCTGCAACAAGCTCCTCATTCCTGATGGATCCCGATCATCTCATCAATTATGATGTGGGTCGCCAACCAAGCCCCACGCTGCTTTGTCACGTCGGCACTTCCGCCGGCACAGCGGATGCCGAAAAGCTGGGATAGAGTACGCACAACGATCGGAACGAATGAGGACCCTACGAACAGGAACGCTCGCCGCGCTGACGCTCGTGGCCGGGCTGATCGCCCAATCATGCAACAAGTCGGAACAAGTGCCGCCTAACGCCGCCATTCCGGACAGCAACGCCGGAACGGACAAGATCGCCGGTGACACGTTCATCCGCACCGGGTGGACCGGAACGTTCACCGGCGACATCAAATACCTGATCTATGACCACCTCTGTCAACTCGTGGGCGTGGTATACACGAAAATGGGCATGCCACCTGTGCGGTACACGAGCTGCACCGCCACGAACTTCTCGGTGCGCGATTACCTGGGCAACACGGTGACGTTGCAGCTCCGCGAACGCCATGTGATCACGCCATGGCGAGCCGGCGGGGCAATGGAGACCATGGTCGCGGTCTTCCACGACCAGGATCCTTCGCTGGGCTGGCTCCTGTTCGACCCGTGCGCAACCCCGACCGCAAGCACCCCGCTTTGGCGATTCACGCCCGGGGTCGGTCCCACAGGATCCTGGGCCTGCAACCTTGCACCGGTCACCGCGAACTACGAGTCCTATTTCAACATGGGCCTGCCAACATGCCCGTGAACGGAAGCTCGATACCGTTGGGAACGACCGCTGCGAAGCGGTCGTTCTGCTTCACGGTGTGATGTTCCTGAACACAGCAAGGCATTGGAACGGGGAGCGGGCATCAACGGAAGTCGCGTTCCTGCAACCCGGTGATATGCGCCAGGTGATGCCTGCTATGCCATACATAGAGCTCCAAGGCTTCCGCAAGGCTGACCTCCCGTTGTTGCTCGGGATGCACGAAGGCGCGTTCCCATTCGCTGTCCTTCATTCCTCGCATGAGCATTACCCAGCGCGCGTGGGAACCTGCGATGATATCCAGCGACGGGGCCAAAGGCATGGTACGCGCATCAATATGCTCCGCCCAAAACGCCTCCTTGTACGGTTTGATCACCGGCTTCTCCTCCGTCAGCGCCAACTTGAAACGGTGCAGCGTCTGGCTGTGGCTATCGGCAAGGTGATGCACCAACTGGCGCACGGTCCAGCCACCTGGGCGGTACGGGGTGTCGAGTTGGGCGTCGGTCCATCCTTGCACGGTTTCGCCCGAACGCCGTGGAAAAGCATCGATGATGGCGATGCATTCCGCGCGACGCTCAGGCGTGGCGGCCTTTGTGCCGCGGACGAATTTGCCAATGGGGTATTTGAGCTGTTCGAGCTGGTCGGTGGTGAGCGTCTCCATGCCTCGAAGATCGACCTACTTCCTGTTCGCGACGTGCTTCAGCAGGAAATCCTCCGGCGCAAGCACCTCCATCGCCGCGAACTTCCAATCGCGCTTGTCATAGGTGACGATGCACGATCACCCGGCATCCACCGCCGAGAAGTACTGGAAGCCATCCTCAATATCCGTGATGCGTGCATCGGCCATGGTGCACTCCACGGCTTTCGGTCCCATGGTCGTGATCTCCAGCTTCTCCGCCAGCAACGCGATCTTCCTCCGCGCCAGCTTCTTGCCGTTCTTCTTCTCCGCGAAGCAGGCCCCGATGGCCAGGCACAGCGGTGAGGTGTAGACCTCGAAACGCTTGTCATCCGCCAGGCTCAGCACACGAGCGCAGGCCCCGAAGCGCGGGTACTCATTGCAGAGCACCGTTACCAGCACGTTGGCGTCGAGGAAGATGCGCTTGGGGGGCATGGTTCAGATCATACCGCAAAGGACACGAAGGGCGCAAAGTGAAATGCCGCCACTCCTTTGTGTCCTTCGTGTTCTTTGCGGTAAACGGCTCTAACGCTTCCTCCGGCTCGCCAGATAATCCTTCTTTACGTTGCGGTCGGCGGCGTTCTTGCGCACGTAAGTCGCTTCGCCCTCGGCCACCTGGCTCACCCAATCGCTCACGGGCAGTTCATCTAAGCTGCGGTAGCGCTTGTCGGTCACCTTGCTCAGCATGAACTCGATGAGCCGCGAGAGGCTGATGTTGTTCGCCTCGGCGAAGGCCTTGGCCCGATCGGCCACGCCCGCATCGAAGCTGAGGGTGAGCTTGGTGTCCACGGCAGGGATGATTGTACGGCAAACATAACAAATACATACGTACAAAATATCCAGGACTTCAACTGAGTCCTTCAGTGTTCTTCGCGCCATACATCGATACCATGCCAAGGACCATCTCCTTGTTCAGTCGGATACCGTGACCTTGGCCTGCGTCAACTCCGACTTCGCACTTTCCGGTCTCGATAATATCGATCAATCGCGCCCACAACTCCGCTCCATGAATCAGAGCGGGCTCAGCCTCATCGTTCAGATTTCCAAGGACAAACTCCTCTTCCGTGAAAACGGGAAGCTACCGAACGCCATCTACAGTGTCGTATGTGAGGAACTCCATCGAAGTCAAGGACGACCCTGTCCCAATCCTCACAAGAGCGTAGTAAGCGGCACCGAACAATTCCTCATACAGCCGAATGGCAACCGAAGGGTCGGTCTTCAATTCACGAAGCGTATTGACGAGAGACGCATTCATCGGCGCATCCCCTGCATCGCCTGCATCTGACGCATCATGTTCTGCATCTTGCTCTTATCACCCATCATCCGCATCATCTTCCGCATCTCCTCGAACTGCTTCATCAGCTTGTTCACCTCTTCGATGCCGCGTCCGCTGCCCTTGGCCAGGCGCGCGCGGCGGCTGCCATTGATCACTGAGGGGTTCTTGCGCTCCTCGGGCGTCATGCTCTTGATGATGGCCTCGATGCCTTTGAAGGCATCGTCCGGGATGTCGATGTTCTTCATCGCCTTGCCTACGCCGGGGATCATGCCCATGAGGTCCTTCATGTTCCCCATCTTCTTGATCTGCC
>CAZFAW010000017.1:13302-16535 GCA_964517015.1 uncultured Chryseobacterium sp. | reverse complement strand
ACGGGCGCCACCTCGGTCGAGCCTTCCTCATCCCCGAAATCCCACACCCGGCTCGAGTCGATGGTGCTCAGGTTGTTGAACACCGCAATGCCATCGGGCCACTCCAACGGCTCACCCTCCACGATGAACTCGGCCACGGGTTTCGGATGTACCGTGATCACCATGCTGGTATCGGCCGTGTCGGTGCAACCATAGATCGACGTGACGACCAAGGAGGCCAGGAAGACGCCGCTGCCTGTGTAGGTGTATTCGGGGTCCTGGTCCGTGCTGCTACCGCCATCGCCGAATTCCCATTCCCAGCCCAGAATGGCATCGGTGGAAGTGGAGGCGTCCGCGAATTGCACGTCCAGGGGCTGGCAACCCGCCATGCTGTCCAAGGCGATCGCCGCCACCGGCGGTTCCAGGGCCACGACGGTGTGCGAGGCCGTGAGCAGGGTACCGGAGCAACTGTCAAGCACGGTCACCTGGTAGGTGGTGGTGGTGGCGGGTTGTACCGATAGCGTATCGTTGGTGGTGGGCGAAGTGTTCCAGGTGAAGGGCCCTGTGAGCGTGCTTTGGGCGACCAGCAGGGCTTCTTCACCGATGCACACCGTATCCGGCCCCAGCAGGTCGAGCGTGGGCAGCGGGGGCACG
This sequence comes from uncultured Chryseobacterium sp., assembly GCA_964517015.1. Taxonomy (GTDB): domain Bacteria; phylum Bacteroidota; class Bacteroidia; order Flavobacteriales_F; family PHOS-HE28; genus PHOS-HE28. The sequence continues at coordinate 15,902 of CAZFAW010000017.1, read as the reverse complement.
GTCACGTTCAATTGATCGATGGCCGAACACCCCAGGGGGCTGGTCGCTGTGACGGTGTACAACGTGGCCGACGATGGTGAAACCCAGATGCTCGAGGTGGTGGCGCCGCCGGGGAACCACTGCAGGGCCAGCGCGGATCCGGTGGTATCGGCGGTCAACAGGATGCTGTCCGCCGGACATACGATCGTATCACCGAGGATCGAGACCGTGGGTTCGGGGATCACCACCACGGTTTGCGTGGTCTGGGCCGTGTCGCACGCGTTCTGCACGGTCTGTGTGATCGTATAGAGGCCCGGCAGGGTATAGGTGTGCGTGGGTGAAGGCAGGGTGCTGGTGCCCAGGTCGTCGAAGTCGTACAGGTATTGTATCGCACCGGTGCTTCCATCGGTCACCGCGATCGGATCGCCAACGCACGCACTGTCCGGAACGGTGAAGGCGGCCACTACGGGCGTGGCCGTCACGTTCAGCAATTGCTGCTGCTGAACGCTCGTGCAATTGTTGAACGCCGTGAGCGTGACGGTGTAGTTGCCCGCAGCGGTATAGGTGTGCGTGGGGCTTGTCGCACTGCTGTTCGCGCTGCCGTCGCCGAAGTCCCAGAGGTACGAGGTGGCCAGCGTGGAGTTGTTCACGAACGTGGCCGGAACACCGCAATCGGCCACGGGCAGCGTGAAATCAGGGACAGGCGGTATGCCCGGACCCACATGGATCGTGTCTTCGAACAGGCAGCAATTCGCGTACACCTGCACATAGTAAAGTCCGGTGTCCGTTACGGTGTAGGTGGGGAACCCGCTGCCATCCTGCCAGGAATAGTAGGTGGCGCCCGGGAAGGTCGCGTCCAGGACGAGCGTATCGCAGAACACCGTGTCGGGGCCGAGGTCGATGTCGTATGCCGAGCACCCATCGGGAAGCTGCACGAAAGCCTGGGACGGGACGTACGGAACGAAGGGGATCGCATCCGGCGTTTCCAGCACGGTGAGGATGTCGCTGAAGGTGCCTGCGAAATTGTAGGTCAGCGTCATACCGGGGGGGATCGGACAGGCCAGCAATCCATTGAAATCGGTATGCAATGCGATCAGGTCTTCGTTCGCACCGATCATGCGCCGGCCCGTGATGAAGAGGTCGCTCCCGATCGTAAGGAGGTTCTTGCTGTAGGTGGTGAAGAGGTCCTCTTCCGCGGCGGGTGTGCCATAGACCCAGCCCCATACCACGTTCCCGTTCAGGTTGGTGGAGATCACGAACTGGTCCTTTTGTCCGTTGTCCAGAGTACCGCTGAAAGCATACCCGTAAGGATGTTGCACCAGGCCATGTCCGGTCTCGCTCACGGACCCCACGATGTCGTAGGTGCTGGCCCAGGCCACGTTCCCCAGGGTGTCCATGCGCATGAGGCCAAGGAGGAAGTTCGAGGTAGCACCGGTCATATCGCCGGTGAAGAGCACCGTGAGCGAATCGTTCGTGAACAGGATGTCCATGCCGTACAACCGTGCGTCCAGGAACGAAGGCACCAGGAAATACTTCGACCAGAGGTGGTTCCCTCCGGGACCGAATGCGCTCACGAACGGCCGCATGCCCGTCGGGGGGGCTCCGTTCACGTAGGTGCGCCCGGTGGCATAGGTGCGCCCGCCCGCACCGGTGCAGGTGCCGGACACGTCGTCGATGTAAGGGTTCGTTGCCACCAGGTCCAGCCGCGGCGAATCCCAGATCACCGTTCCGGTGGCGGCGTCGATGCGCTCGCGCACCATGTCGGCCGAGGTCGCCGCGCCCAGGTCGTAGATGTCACTGAACAGGATGTACTCCGCAGCCGTGGGTGCTTCGATGCGGGTGGCATAGACCGGTCGCGGATCGGTGCTGCGCATGGTCCAGAGCACGTTGCCCAGCAGGTCCATCTTGAAGTAGAAGATCTCCTGCGATACGGGCGGGATCGGGCTTCTGCCCGTGCCGCAGCCAATGATGAAATTGTCCGGGGTGATGGTGAGGTCCACCACCACGGCGGGTAAGAGGGTGGGTTTGAAGGTGTAGGCCCACGAAACGGCGCCGGCAAGGTCCACCTCCATCACGAGGGCGCTGTCGTTGCGGTACCCGCCGACCAGTTGCGTGCCCAAGGGAGAAAGTTCCACGCATTGTCCGACCTCGTTCACCCCTACATCGCCCAGGGTCACATAGAAGGTCTGGCCGTGCCCTGTGCTACCGAATACGCAAGCCGATGCGAGCGCAAACAGGGTGCGCTGTACGGAGAAGGGGATTCCGGTCATGGGAGAAGGGTGGGTAAAAATAGAGGGATGCACCCCCCGTGCGCGAACCATCATGGATCGATAGCCGTGATCCAATGGAACGTTAAGGCCGCCGGACCGGCCCACGAGCCCCATTTATCTTCGGCCGCGCCGGCGGGACCCGGCTTACCCCATGCGCTACTTCCTGATCTTCTGCCGCCTGTTGGTGGGTGCCTTGTTCATCGTGAGCGGCCTGATCAAGGCCAACGATCCGATCGGGTTCAGCTACAAGTTGGAGGAGTATTTCGCCGAGGCCGCGCTGAACCTGACGTTCCTGGAGCCGTATGCCCTGGCGCTCGCGATCCTGGCCTGCACGGCCGAGGTGGTGCTGGG
>CAZFAW010000017.1:0-13202 GCA_964517015.1 uncultured Chryseobacterium sp. | reverse complement strand
TGGGTGTTCACCTGGTGGGGCCCGTTGTGGTTCACCGGCGTGGGTTTCGCCGGGTATTTGGTGATCAAACGGAACGTGCACGGCGTGAAAGCCGAATGGCTCTCGGCCGCATGGGCCACCGTGCTCGGCCTGGCCTTCATCTGGTGGTGCATGCACCATGGGCCGGTGCGCGACTACCGGCCCTATGCCGTAGGGCGCAGCATCGCCGAACAGAAGACCATGGGGCGCCCGCCCAAGACCGAGGTGTTCCTCACCTACAAGAACAGCGCGACCGGCGAGCAAAAGGAGTTCACCGACAATAACTACCCCTGGCAGGACAGTACCTGGGTATACGTGGACCGACGTGTGGTGGAATTGGAACCCGGGATCCCTTCTCAAGTGCAGGATTTCGTGCTTACCGACATAGATGGGGTGGACGTGACCGACGGGATCCTTGAGGAACCCGGCCCCGTGCTCCTCCTCACATCCAAGAACATCAAGGAAGCCGGGATCGATTGCCTGCCCGCCATCAACGCCCTCGCCGAGGCGGCGAGCAATGCCGGGTGGTATTTCTATGGGGTCTCCGCCAGCCCGTACGAAGACATCGAGGAATTCCGCCATGCGCACCAGACCCCGTTCGATTTCCTGCAATGCGACGAAACCACGGTGAAGACCATCAACCGGAGCAACCCGGGCCTCATGCTACTCCAAGCCGGGGTGGTGAAAGGCCAGTGGCACTGCAACGACATCCCCACCTTCGAAGCCGTGAAGGAACTGGTGAAGTAGGACTTCCGCTCTAGATATGGATGCCCTTCACCAGCAAGCGCTTCCACTCAGACTTGCGGCGCAAATGGGCCTTCACGCACGGGCAGGTGGGCACGAGTTTCATGCGGTGCTCCTCGATCCAATGGAACACCTTTTCCACCAGGGCCACATCCACACCTTTCCCTTCCAAGGCCTTGGGTACCTCGGTATGGGTCAGGAAGATGCGATCGCCCTGACGATCGTACTCCAACCGTGCACGGTGCTCGCCGATCTGCATGGAGAACCGGCGTAGGTCCGGGCGATCCAGCAGTTCTGCGGTTTCGATCTCTTTCGGGGTGAAGGTTCCGAGCGACTTCATGGGCCGCAAAGGTACCTCCCGGACGCTGTCGGGGGATCCGGCAGGAGCGAGGTGCATCTTTGCGCCGCATCGGGCGCCGATCGCACAACCCCCCATCGCATGCGCAGCATCATTGCCGGGAATTGGAAGATGAACAAGGACCGGGCTTCGGCCCAAGCCCTGCTGGACGCCCTGGTCGGAGCCGATGGGCAAGGCGTGGAGGTGATCGTGGCCCCGCCGTTCCCGTTCCTGGACATGGCCGTTGAGGTGGTGCGCGGCCCCGGATCGCACGTGGCCGCCCAGAATTGCCACGACCAGGAGCACGGCGCCTTCACCGGCGAAGTGAGCGTGCCCATGTTGAAGTCCCTGGGCGTATCCCATTGCATCGTGGGCCACAGCGAACGGCGGCAGTACTTCGGCGAAACCGATGCCCTGGTCGGGCGGAAGGTCGCACAGTTGCTCAAACACGGCCTTACGCCCATTTTCTGTTGTGGGGAGTCGAAGGAAGAGCGGCTTTCCGGCCGCCACGAAGCGATCGTTGCCGCGCAGGTGGAAGGTGCCCTGGGCGGGTTGACCTCTGAGGATCTCTCGCGCATCGTGATCGCATACGAACCGGTCTGGGCCATCGGTACCGGGTTGAACGCCACGGCCGCGCAAGCCCAGGACATGCACGCGCATATCCGTGGGCTGCTTCGGCTACGCAGCCCGGAAGCGGCCGCTGCGGTACCGATCCTCTATGGCGGCTCGTGCAAGCCGGACAACGCCGCGGAACTTTTCGCCTGCCCGGACGTGAACGGCGGGCTGATCGGTGGCGCCAGCCTGGTGGCCGAACAATTCCTGGCCCTGGTGCAACTGGCCCTCGTTGCGAAGACCTGATCCCCGCACCATGGCCCATACCGAAGTGGAGTTCCTGATCGCACCGTTGGAGCCCTGGCGCGATATCCTCCTGGCCGAATTGGGGGAATTGGGCTACACGGGGTTCGAGGAGATCACCGGCGGCCTGCGCGCCTACATCCCGGGCACCGGCTACGATCGTACCGCCCTCGAAGGGCTGCTCACGCTCAACGATCCCGGGGTCTCCGTCAGCTTCCACGCCCGCGAACTGGCGCCGCGCAATTGGAACGCAGAATGGGAGGCCGGCTTCCGGCCGATCCGGATCGGCTCGCAGGTTTGGATCCGGGCGGCTTTCCACCCGCCTGAGCCCGGATACGCGCATGCCATCACGATCACCCCGCGCATGGCCTTCGGCACCGGCCACCACGCCACCACCCGCCTCATGATCCAGGCCCTGCTGGCATTGGATGTGCGGGACGCTTCAGTATGCGACCTGGGCTGCGGCACGGCCGTGCTGGCGATCCTGGCCGAACAACGCGGGGCCGCACGTGTGCACGCGATCGACATCGATCAGGCCGCCGTGGAGAACGCGATCGACAACATCGCCATGAACAATTGTGAGCGGATCGATGTGGAGAAAGGGGACGCAGCTTTGTTAAGGCCCCTCGCTTTCAAGGTTATTTTGGCCAACATCGAACGCAACACCTTACAGCGCGACATGGCCGCCATGGCCGCCGCATTGCTTCCCGGAGGGGCCTTGCTCCTGAGCGGGTTCATCCGCGACGATGCCGACGGCATGGCCGATGCGGCGACCGCGGCCGGCCTGCACGTGGTGGAGCGCATGTACGAAGGCGAGTGGGCATTGGTGGGTTGCCGGAAACCATGAGGAACACGAACGGAACGCCGCATCCGTCACGGGCCAGCGGTGGCCCGACCGGGCGCCAGGGTCGTTGGAGGATCCCCCTCCTGTTGTTCGCAGTGGTGCTCGCCGCTCCGCGTGCATGGGCACAGACCAAGTCCTTCAGCAGCGACCAGGCGTTGTTCCTCCAGGAAATGACCGGGTTCCTCGAAACGGCGGACAAGAAGGAGGCACGCCCGTTCATGGAGCAGACCTTCGCCCCGGCATGGAACGGCCCCTTCTTCACCCCGGCGCAACGGGTGAAGGTGGCGGAGATGGCCAACTACATGCTGAAGAAGCGCTTCGAGGCCTTCCCGGCCTTCCGCGACTACCTCGCCGCCCTGGCCGCTTTCGCCAGCAGCGGCCGCAGTGCCACGGAGTTCGAAGCGTGGATGGGCAGCCTATCCCAACTCGTGGAGAAAGGACGCAAGCAGGCCTTCGCCGATTACATCGAAACCTGCGCGAACCTGTTCGGCGACAACACGCTGTACAAGAGCGCCAGCACCCAGTGGAAGAGCAGTAGCGCGCGTTTCTCCTTCGCGTTCGACTCGGTGCCCAAGATCGTGTTCGGCGAGGCCATGGACCTGAAGTGCCTGGCCAAGGGCGATAGCGCCGTGATCCATGGCACCCAAGGCACGTACTTCCCCACCCAGGGCATCTGGCGGGGCCGTGCCGGCAAGGTCACCTGGGAGCGCGCAGGGCTGAAACCGCAGGCCACGTTCGCAGAATGGACGCATCCCTACGAAGTGAAGCTGAAGAGCGCAGGCTTCGAGGTGGACACGGTGATGTTCAACGATCCGTACTTCGAACGCACCCTGGTCGGCAAGATCACCGACAAGGTGCTGGCGAACGTGACCGAGGAGAAGGCGAGCTATCCGCGCTTCGAAGGCTACGACCGCCGCTTGAAGATCCGCGACATCGCCGAGGGCATCGATTTCGAAGGGGGCTTCACCATGAGCGGCGCGAAACTCCAGGGCTACGGCACCAAGGACGAACCCGCCTACCTCACGTTCTACCGCGACAGGCGACCCTTCATCATCACCAGCGGCACCCTCTACAGCATCGAACCGGAGCGGATCAGCAGCGATCACGTGGCCGTGCGCGTGTACCTGGACAAGGACAGCCTCTACCACAACGATGTGAGCCTGCGGTTCCTCAAGGAAAAGAAGCAGTTGAGCCTGATCAAGACCGACGAAGGCCTGAGCAAGGGCCCGTTCTACGACAGCTTCCACCTGCTGGACATGTACTTCGAGGCCCTGTACTGGAAGCAGGGCGATCCGGTGGTGGAAATGGGCAACCTGCAGGGCAGCACGCAGACCCGCGCCAGCTTCGAGAGCTTCGACTACTTCAAGCGCAAGCGGTACGACGCCATGCTCGGCATCGATCCGGTGCACCCGCTGGTGCGCATCCGCGACTACCAGAAGCAGAGCGGCGACGTCTTCAGCGCGAAGGAGTTCTCCGTCTTCACCCGGTTGCAGATGTCGCAGGTGGTGCCCATGCTGATCGACCTGGCCAACAAGGGCTACATCGAATACGATGTGGAGACCGAGACGGTGCGCGTGAAGGACCGGTTGAAGGAACACATCCTGGCAAGTGCCGGGAAACGCGATTACGACGTGATCCAATTCAACAGCAACAGCGAGGACGGAGTGAACGCGACCTTGAACCTGCTGAACTACGACCTCGCGCTAAAGGGCGTGAGCCGGATCGTGGTGAGCGACAGCCAGGACGTGACCATCTACCCGAAGGACCAGCTCGTCACCGTGAAGAAGGGGCGGGACTTCAGCTTCGCCGGCAAGGTGCAGGCGGGCAAGCTCCAGTTCTTCGGCAAGGAGTACTATTTCCATTACGATCCCTTCATCGTGGACCTGCTGAACGTGGACAGCGTGAGCTTCCATGCCGACAGTTTCGAGAAGGACGAGAACAACGAAACCCACCTGGTACGCGTGAAGAACGTGCTGGAGCAGGTGAACGGCACCCTGGAGATCGACCAGCCCACCAACAAGAACGGCCTGCTGCAGGACAAGTACCCGGAGTTCCCCAAGTTCAACAGTGCCAAGGAGAGCTACGTGTTCTACGACCGCAAGGCCATCCAGAAAGGCGTGTACGGCCGCGACAAGTTCTACTACCGCAGCGATCCCTTCCAGATCGACAGCCTGGACAACTTCACCAACGACGGCCTGCACTTCTCCGGCGTGCTGGTTTCGGCCGGGATCTTCCCGGACATCCGCGAACCGCTTCGCCTGCAAACGGACTACTCGCTGGGCTTCGTGCGCCCCACGGGCGAAGCGGGCCTGCCGCTCTATGGCCGCAAGGCGACGTTCACCAATACGATCACGCTCAATTACAACGGCCTCCAAGGCGATGGCGATCTGAGCTACCTGAGCACGGCATTGTCCAGCAAGAACCTGGTGTTCTGCCCCGACAGCACCTTCGGCATGGCCGATACGCTCATGAACACCTCCTCCGCCACGGCATCGTTCGATGTGCCCAAGGTGCACGGCGGCGATCTCTTCGTACGGCTGGAGCCCGCGCACGACGAGCTGGTCGCCCAGAAGACGCGCGCGCCGATGAACATGTACGATGGCCAGGCCTTCCTGCACGGTAAAACGGTGCTGACGCCGAAGGGCATGACCGGTGCGGGGCTCGTGGACTTCACCAACGCCACGCTGCTCGCCGACCTCTTCGCCTTCAAGCACATGCAGCTGCATTCGGATACGAGCGACTTCCGGCTCACCGAGGGCGATACGGCCAGCATCGCCTTCAAGACGGACAACGTGAACGCCACGGTGAAACTGGACGAGCGCGTGGGCGAGTTCGTGAGCAACGGCACGGAGACCAAGGTGGAATTCCCGGTGAACCAGTACATCTGCTTCATGGACCGATTCAAATGGTACATGGACGCGGGCGACATCGAGCTCGAGAGCGATCGCACCGCAGCGGCCGGCGCATCCGACCTGCAACTGGCCGGACCGAACTTCATCAGCGTGCGGCCCGAACAGGATTCGCTCAGCTTCAGTGCGCCCAAGGCGAGGTACGACCTCAAACAGCACCTGATCACCGCGAACGAAGTGCAGAGCATCCAGGTGGCCGATGCCTTGATCAGCCCCGACAGTGCACGGGTGCGCATACGCCGCAACGCCGAAATGGACCCGCTGGTCAACGCGGGCATCGTGGCCAACTACGTGACCAAGTACCACACGATCCACAGCGCGCAAGTGAACATCAAGGCCAAGCGCGACTACACCGCCGTGGGCGACATCGACTACGTGGACGAGAACAAACGCGTGCAGACCATCCACCTCGACCTGATCCGAGTGGACACCACCTTCCAGACCGTGGCACTCGGCAGCATCGACGAGAAGGCCGGATTCACCCTCAGCCCGTTCTTCGACTACTACGGGCAGGTGGAACTCGAGGCCAACTACAAGGAGTTCACCTTCAGTGGAAGCACGCGCATCCAGCACGGCTGTTCGGGCCTGGATCGCGACTGGATGGGCTTCCGGGGCCGCATCGACCCCGCCGAGGTCTTCATACCCGTGGGCGACAGCCTGCGCGACGAAGGCGGCGATCCGATCGGTACCGGCCTCTTCCTCACGCAGGACGACCCCTTCCAGTTGTACGGCACCTTCCTGAGCCGCAAACGCGATACGAAGGATGCGCCCATCATCGCCGCCAAAGGGCTCCTGTTCTACGACAAGGCCAGGAAGGAGTACGTGATCAGCAACAAGGAGAAGATCCGGCAACGCAACCTGCCCGGCGATCTGGTGAGCCTGAACGTGGAAACATGCGACATCCTGGCCGATGGCCGGGTGGGCAACGGCCTCAACCTGGGTCGTGTGGAGCTCACCGACATCGGCACGGTGAAGCATGTGCCCGGCAGCAACGAAACCCGTGCGGACCTGGTGATGATGGTGAACTTCCACTTCCACGACAACGCCCTGGAACGCATGGCCGATCAGATCATGGCCTATCCGGAGCAGAAGCAGGTGGACATCACCAAGACGAACTACGAGCGCAGCCTGCGCGAAACGCTGGGCCTGGAACGCTCCGACAAGCTCATCAGCGAGCTCAGCATCAAGGGCGAGATCAAACGACTGCCCGATGAACTGATCAAGAACCTCACGTTGTGCGATGTGAAAATGAAGTGGGACGGCCCCGAACAAGCCTGGTTGAGCGAAGGCCCGATCGGGATCGGTACCATCCTGAAGAAGCCCGTGTTCCGCTACGTGAAGGGAAAGGTGGTATTGGAGCGCAAGCGGAGCGGCGATGTGCTCTCCATCCTCCTGATGCTCGACGACCAGACCTGGTACTTCTTCCAGTACACCCGAGGCACCATGTTCGTGAACAGCAGCGACAAGGAGTTCAACACCATGCTGCAGGAACTGGACGAGAAGAAACGCACCCAGGAAAGCAAGAAGGACGAACCCGCCTTCAACTACATCTGGACCAGCGATAGGAAGGTGAAGGATCTCCGCGAACGCTTCGGCCTCTGAACCATGGACTTCCCCTGGGTGTACGGCACGGCTGCGATCATGATCGCCTATCTGTGCGGCAGCATTCCCACCTCGGTGTGGTGGGGCCGCGCCTTCTTCCAGGTGGACGTGCGCGAACACGGCAGCCGGAACGCCGGCGCCACCAACACCTTCCGTGTCCTGGGCCCGCGCGCAGGCGTGCCCGTGCTGTTGATCGACATCCTGAAAGGCTTCCTACCCGTGCGTGTGCTGCCCAATTGGAGCGGACTGGAAGTGGACAGCCCGGAATGGCTCTGGCTGCGGGTGGCGCTCGTGCTGGCCGCGGTGATCGGCCACCTCTACCCGTTGTTCGCAGGGTTCAGGGGCGGCAAAGGCGTGGCGACCTCATTGGGGGGCGTGCTCGCGGTGCATCCCGGCGCGGCCGCGATCTGCGTGGGCGTGTTCGCGGTCGTGTTCCTGCTGAGCCGGTACGTTTCCCTGAGCTCGTTGGCGGCCGCCCTGGCCTTTCCGCTGTCCATGGTGCTCGTGTTCCACGACCCGGCACCGGTGAAGGTGGGGTTCGCCCTGGTGCTGTGCGCCTTGGTCTTCTATACGCACCGGCAGAACATCGGCCGGTTGATGCGGGGCGAAGAGAACCGGATGAGCCTCGCCCCAAGGGGCGGGGGAAAGCGCTTGAAACAGTCCGTCCGTTGAGCATGTACAAGGGCCACTCTTCGACGATGATCAGGCTGACCGGCCTGTTCCTGCTGTTGCTCGCGTTCCTCCCGGCGTTCGGTCAGGGCAGGGGCGATGCGTCCGTTCGCGCACAGGCCGACGCCCTCTTCGCCGAGGAACGGTTCGCCGAGGCCATGCCCCTCTATGCGCAACTGGTCAGCCTTTCCCCGTCGGACCACGACCTGAACTACCGCCTCGGCACCTGTATCGTGCACAGCGGCGGCGACAAGGAGCAGGCCATCGGCTTCCTGCGCTACGCCGTTCAGAACGCCAGCGTGCCGCCCCTGGCCTGGTACTACTACGGGCGCGCTTTCCATCTGACCTACCAGTTCGCCGCCGCCCTCGATGCGTACCAGCATTGCCGCGGCATGGGCGACAAAAAGGCCCTCGCCACCCATCCGGTCGATGCGCTCGAGAAACAATGCCGCAACGGCCTCAACCTGCTCAACAACCTCAAGGAAGTGAGCGTGCACAACAAGGTGGAGGTGCCGGAGAACGAGTTCTTCCGTTACTACGACCTCACCGGAATCGGTGGCCGGATCGTGGTGACCCCCGATGAACTGATGAGCTCCCTGGACAAGAAGAGCAAGGAGCGCAGCCTCATCTACCTGCCGGAGAAGGGCGGCCGCATCTACTTCAGCAGCTATGGCAGGGACGGGCGGACCGGTCGCGACATCTACACCACCTCGCTCATGCCCGATGGCACCTTCGATGAACCCCTGAAGCTCGCGGGCTACGTGAACACCGAACAGGACGAATCGTTCGCCTTCCTGGCCCCCGACGGAAAGACCTTCTACTTCTGCAGCAAGGGACACAACAGCATGGGCGGCTACGATGTGTTCAAGAGCAGCTACGACGGCGGCCTGGACGTGTACGGACCACCGGTGAACCTCGATTTCGCGGTGAACACGCCCAACGACGACATCTTCTACATGGTGGACGCCGAAGGGAAGGAAGCCTGTTTCGCGAGCGGACGCGACAGCGATCAGGGCATGATCCACGTGTACCGGGTGAGCACCGCACAGCAGCCCATCACCATCACCGTGCTGAAGGGCACCTTCGCCAGCGAACTGGACGCGAAGGACCGTGATGCGCACATCGTGGTGGAGGACGCCACCACGCACGAGCAGGTGGCCGACGTGCGCACCGACATGAACGGCAGCTACGTGCTGAGCCTGCCGCGGAACGGCCGCTACAAGTTCAGTGTGGAGGCCGGGCCGGCCAAGCGCACCCACGTGGGCGTGGTGGAAGTGCCGCGCAGTGACGCTCCACGGGCCTATCGCCAGGAACTGACCCTGGTGGACCAGGGCGGCGAGAAGTTGATGATCCGCAACTACTTCGACGAGCCGTTGCCGGACGACCTGATCGCCCTCGCCTTGGACGAGATCAAACGACGTGCGAAGCTCGATGTGGGCCAGATCAGCCCCGTGGCGCAAGCGGAACAACCCCAAGCGCCACCTACCGATGTGATCACCGCCGCAGGCTTCACCGGCGACATGACCAAGGAGCGCGTGTTGCAGGCGGCGCACCTGGATGTGCAGGAACTCACCGCGAAAGCCGAGGAACTCGACGGGCTTTCGGGCGCAGCGTTCGGCCGCTCGATCGAAGCGCTCGCGGAGGCACAGCGCGCCACCCGCGAGGCTCAGGACCACATCGCACAAGCTGATGCAACGAACGATGCGAACGCGAAGAACGGGTTCATGGCCGAGGCGGCCGAAGCCCGCAAGCGGTCGCGCGATGCGGTGCTTCGGGCACGCGCTGCCTACCGCGCCGGGCGGGACCTCGATGTGCAACAGGATTCGGTGCAACGCAAGGCGATCATCGCCCAACGTGTGGACCAGGACCTCACCGCCGCGCTGCAACGCGGGGACGATCAGGCCGCACTTCCGCTGCTGCGGCAACTGAAGCAACGATCGGACGAACGCGGCCGCCCGAGCAGCGGGCTCTCACCGGATGAACTGGCGCGGCGCAAAGCCTCCGACCTGGAACAGGAAGCACGCAAGGCCATGGACATGGCCAATGCGAAGCGCGCCGACGAGGAACAGTTGACGGACCAGGTGAACCGGCTGAAGCGCGAGCGCGATGCGGCGAAGGGCGGCAAGCGCGAGCAATTGGAGCGTCAGGTGAACGAACAGGAGGGCTATCGCACCGCACTGCACGAGGAAGTGGAAAAGGCCTTCGCACATGCACGCGCGCTCGAGAACGAAACAGCGGTGGCACGGGCCCAGACCTCGCTCACGCGGCACCTGGCCACCACCAAGGCGCGCACGAACATCACCGAACTCGATGCCGCACAGCTGGCCTCGCTCGAACAGCGCATCGCCGAGACCGACGGCTCGATCGCGGCATTGCCCATCGATGAACGATTCGATGCCATGCTTCCTTTCGACGCGCGGCCCACGCCCGATCGGGAGGACTATGACTGGGACCTCGCTTCCGTTCCTACGAGCGAACGGGCTGCCACCACCGTGGTCGCACGCGATTCATCGGCCATTGCCGCCCTGGCCGAAAGCCGGCGAACGGACGTGAACGCGGCACCGGGCTCCGGCCAGGTGCAGAATGCACAGGCCCCGGAGGTCGGGATCAGCCACGATGCGCCCGCGTTCGATGCGCGCATGGCCGACGCCAACGGTGGTCAGGACACCCGGCCCGATGCGGTCGCGGGCGCGGAGAGCACCTCGACCGCCGTGTTGCCTGCTTCGCCGGCCGACCGGAGCACCACCGGCACCCAGGCGCAGGAAGTACCGCCACGGGACCAGCCCGTGGCCCAGGGCGATCCAGGCCGCCCACCCTTGACGCCGGAACAGGTGCGCAGCGAGAATGGTGCGATCGAAGAGGTGGCCCAGGCGACGGCGGGAACCACCTTCCTGAAGGAGAACGAACTGGCCGAAACGCGCCAGCTGCGACAGGCCGAACGCACGCGTTCGCGGCGCGACAGCCTCGACGCGCGGATCGCCACCTTGGAGCAGGAACTCGCCGCGGCGCGCACCGGTGGAACCGAGATCATGGCCGGGGATCGCGACGCAAACGATACCTCGGTCGACGCAACGGACAGCATCGGCGTATCCGCAGCATCGGAGGGCACGGTGGGGGCGTTGCGTTTCGATGCCAATGCGCCGGAAGCCGAGGTGATCGACGGCATTTTCGCGCGGTTCGAAGCCGATCGCCGATCGATCGCCGCATTGGAGGATGCGGAGGAACGTGCCGCTTCGTTGAACGGCCTCGAGCTGATGCTCGTGGACAGCATCAACGCGCAGACCAATGCCCAACTCGCGGAATTGGAAAAGACCCCCTCCCGTTCCACGGAGATCCTGCCACGGGTGGACCGGTTGCGCATGATGCGGGGCGCACACCAACGCGCAGCTGAGGAGGCATTGGCCATCGCCGTTCCACAGCAACCTCCGCTCCGTGCCACGGACGTCCCATTGCTCGTTTCCGCGCAAGGCGCCATCCCCGTGCCCGAAGGACCGGATGCGTCGGGCATGGCCGGCCGTTATGTGGAAGTCGATGCCGATCCGGAGTACGTGTACGAGAGCAGGCTGGAACACCGCAGCCCGAACGTGCTCGAAGCGTCGGCAGCCATGAACAGGGACGTCGTGGCCATCCTCGACCTCGAGGATCGCATCGACTCCCTGGAAGACGTGCTCGAAGGCATGCCCCAGGGGAAGGCCTATGACAAGCTGCGCGACCGGACCGATCGCCTGATCGACGACCGCATGATCCTGCGCACCGAAATGGGCCAGCGTACCGAGTACATCAGCAAGGAGGAATGGAAGGCGGGCCAGGACAGCCTTGCACGCGTGCAGCGTGGGGTGGAGCAACGGGGCCTTGCGCCCAACGAGCCCCTGCTCGTGATGGCCGGACGCATGGAAGCCGACGCCCACGCGCACTTCGATGCGGCGCAAACATTGCGGAAACGCGCCGATCGCAGCGAGGACATCGTGATGCGCGACAGCCTTTTTCGCACGGCCTACCGGGAGGAATTGATCGCCCTGCATGCGCTCGACCAGGCGATCACCGTGAACGGGTTCATCGCGAGCGCGCATTTCCACGCAGGCGACCGGCCCACCTACGCCGAGTTGGAGTCCCTGCTCCTTGGTGTGCACGAGGCCGGTGCCGTGGCCCAGCGCCAGGCGGGCGACGAGGACGGATCGGGCAACTCAGCAAGCGAGGTGGCACCCGCCACTCTCCCTTCGGACAGTGTGCACGCAGGCCGTGTGAAGGAGATGTTCGGGGGGGCGTTGGCCTCGGATGCGGTGAGCGCGGCCCCGCTCGATCTGAAAGGCGAACCGGCGCAGTTGGCGCAACTCGCCCTGCGCGCCGATGTGAGCGCGAGCGAGCTCGAACAGCGGTCCATCGAAACGGGCGATCGCGCGATCGCACTTCGCGACAGCGCAGCCACGGCGAAGAAGCGCGATCGCAGTGTCATGGAGCAGGAGGCCTTGCGCATGCAGCAGTTCAGCGATTCGTTGCATGCCGCCTCGCTCGCTCAAGCCGATTCCGCCCGTGCCTACGAACAACGCGCCCGCGATGCCCAGCAGGCACAAGCGTTCCGTGCGGGCCTGAACAAGTTCTACTACCTCAGCAACGAAGAGCAGGGCTTGGTGGTGAACGACCAGGACCACAGCCGCTACTTCCAGGTGAAGGTGCGTTCGCTGGAGCAGGAGCAAGAGGCGGCGGCCGCCCGCAGCGAGGCCGCTTCCGCTCGCGAACTCTCGAACGCGATCGCTGCCGAGAGCCGCGCGCTCTTGAAGCCCGACGCCACCGGCAACGTTCCCGACGCGGCCCGGGCACGATCCGAAGAACTGGCCGTGCGCAGCGGATCGCTTGCTGCGCGCGCCGATTCGTTGGACAATGTGGCCAGCCGGTTGAGCGGCGCATCGGTGCTCAATGCCGGGCAAGCCGCCTCCCTGCTCGAAGGAATGCCGGCCGCCAGGAGCTCGGCGATCATGGCCCTGGAACAGTCGGCGCGTCGCTCCGAACCCTTCCTCGCCGAGGCGCACTCGTTGGCAGGGGAGGGCACCATCGACTTCGAGAGCATGATCAAGGCGGCAGAGCGCGCCGAGCGCACCGGTGCAACGCTCGCACAGGCGCGAACCGACGTTCCCGCGAACCCGACATCCGGAGAACCCGATCAAGTACCCGCCCAGGCGCCGACCGGGAACGGCGTTGCTCCTGCCCAGGGTGTCGGTGTGAAGAA
>CAZFAW010000016.1:0-16617 GCA_964517015.1 uncultured Chryseobacterium sp. | reverse complement strand
CCGTCATGGTGTCGGAGGTGATCGCGTTCGCGCAGGGGCCGTTGTCGAGCGTCCATACGAACGTGTTCTCGCCGATGGCCAGGCCCACCACTTTCGAGGTGGGATCGTTCACGTCCTCGAACAGACCCGCGCCGCTGATCTGCGACCAGGTGCCGATGGCGGGGAAGATGGGCGTATTGCCGCTGAGGTAGATGCTGTCCTGCGGTACGCAGATCTCCACATCGGGGCCTGCATTGGCAGGTGGGCTCAGCGGATCGAAGATGAAAATGCTGACATCGTCCGTGCTGGTGCCGCATACACCATTGATCAGTGTCCACGTGAGGATGTTCTCGCCGATGCTGAGGCCGGTGACCGACGTGGTGGGATCGGTCGGGTCGGTGAACGTGGCCGTGCCCTGCGATACCGTCCAGAGGCCGGTGCCGGCGCCGGTGGGCGGGTTGCCTGCAAGCGTGGTGGTGGTGTCGGGGAAGCAGAACTCCTGGTCCGGGCCCGCATCGGCCGGCGGGGCGTTCAGGTCGAACAGAAGGATGGTCACCTGGTCGGTGGTCACACCCGTGCAGGGGCCGTTGTCCACCGTCCATTCGAACACGTTCGTTCCGATGCCCAGGTCCGTGATGGTGGTGTTGGGGTCCGTGGGGTCCACGATCGTGCCTGCACCGCTCACCAATGTCCAGGTCCCGGTGGCCGGGAACACGTAGGCACTGCCCGCCATGTCCGCACTGGTCACCGGCGTACACAGGCTCTGGTCGGGGCCTGCATCGGCCACTGCCTGGGATCCGTCGAACACGAAGATGCTCACCATGTCCTCGCTGAACGGCGTGGAGCAGGGGCCGTTGGTCACGGTCCACAGGAAGATGTTCTCCCCGATGCTCAGATCGGAGACCGTAGTGTTGGGATCGCTGGCATCGGCGAAGGTGCCGGTGCCGAGCACCACCGTCCATGTGCCTTCGGCGGGGAAGATGATCGGACTGCCTGCAAGCGCGGTGCTGGTGGTGGGCGTGCACAGTTCCTGGTCAGGGCCCGCATCGGCAACGGGGTTGCTGTCGTCGAAGAGCGTGATCGTCACCTGGTCCGAGCTGATCCCGCTCTCGCAGGGGCCGTTGTCCACGGTCCACCCGAACACGTTCACGCCAACGCCCAGCGCGGTGATCATCGTGTTCGGATCGTGGATGTCGGTGATGGTACCGGTGCCGCTCACCACGGTCCAGGTGCCCACCGCGGGGAAGATCACGTTGCTGCCCGCCATCTGCGCATTGTCCAACGGGGTGCACAGGTTCTGGTCGGGACCTGCATCGGCGATCGGGTTCAGGGCATCGAACAGTTGCACGACCATGGTGTCGCTCGTGGCGCCCGAGGCACAAGGTCCGTTGTCCACAGTCCAGGCGAACACGCTTTCGCCCACGGTCAGGTCGATCACATCGGTGTTCGGGTCGTTCGGCGAAACGATGGAACCGGTACCGCTCACCAGGGTCCACGTACCCGTAGCGGGGAAGGTCACCGCGCTGCCGGCCAGGGTGGTGCTGGCCGTCGGCGTGCACAACTGCTGGTCCGGGCCTGCATCGGCGGTCGGGTCGTTCTCGTCGAAGACGAAGATGCTCACCTGGTCGGAGGTGCCCGAATTCGCGCAGGGGCCGTTGTCCACGCTCCACTGCAGCACTGTTTCACCGATCACCAGGCCGGTCACCGTGGTGTTCGGATCGTTCGGGTCACTGATCGTTCCGGTACCGCTCACGAGCGTCCACGTTCCCACCGCGGGGAAGATCACCGCGCTTCCCGCGAGGGTCACGCTGCTGGCGGGCGTACAGATCGCTTGATCGGGGCCGGCATCGGCGTTCGGGTTGTTCTCGTCGTAGAGGAAGATGCTGACCGTGTCGGTGGTGATGCCGCTGGTGCACGGGCCGTTGTTCACCGTCCAGACCAACACGTTCTCGCCCACGGCCATGTTGCTGATCACCGTGGCCGGGTCGTTCGGGTCGGCGATCGTGCCGGACCCGGCGATCAATGTCCAGGTGCCAGTGGCGGGGAAGATCACACTGCTGCCGCCCAGGGTGGCGTTGATGGTGGGCGTGCAGAGGCTCTGGTCGGGACCCGCGTTCGCCACCGGGTTGGCATCGTCGAACAGGAAGATGCTCACCTGATCGGTGGTGATCGGGTTCGCGCAGGGACCATTGCTCACCGTCCACTCGAAGATGTTCTCACCCACGGAGAGCCCGGTCACCGCGGTGTTCGGGTCCGTGGGATCGGCGATCGTGCCCGTGCCGCTCACCAGTGTCCATGCCCCCGAAGCGGGGAAGATCACGCTGCTTCCCGCGAGCGTGGTGCTGGATGCGGGCGTGCAGAGTTGCTGGTCCGCGCCCGCATCGGCGATCGGGTTGTTCTCATCGAAGATGAAGATGCTCACCTGGTCCGGCGATGGACTGCCCGGGCACGGCCCGTTGCTGATGGTCCATTGGAAGATATGCTCGCCCACGGTGAGCCCGTTCACCTGCGTGTTCGGATCGGTGGGGTCCACGATGGTGCCGGTGCCGCTGATCAGGCTCCACGACCCGGTGGCCGGGAGCGTGGGCGTGTTCGCCGAAAGCGTCGTGCTGCTCACCGGAGTGCAGAACTCCTGATCGGGACCGGCGTTCGCCGCCGGTTCGTTCTGATCGAATACCGTGATCGTGATCTGGTCGGCGGTGATCGGGTTCGCGCAAGGACCGTTGCTCACCGTCCATTCGAACACGTTCGGCCCGATGCCCAGACCGGTCACCGGCGTGTTGGGATCCGTTGGATCGGTGATCGAGCCGGTGCCGCTCACCAACGTCCACGCTCCGGTGGCAGGGAAGATCAGGCTGCTGCCGTTCAACGTGGCATTGGTCAACGGCGTGCACAATTCCTGGTCGGGGCCCGCATCGGCCACGGGGTTGTTCGCGTCGAAGAGGAAAATGGTGACCTGATCGGTCGATGCACCGCAGGGGCCGTTGCTCACCGACCATTGGAAGGTGTTGGCGCCAACGGTCAGGCCGCTCACGTCGGTGGTGGGATCGTTCGTATCGACGAAGATGCCTGTTCCTGCCACCACGCTCCAGGTGCCCACCGCTGGTACGGTGGTGGAACTGCCGGCAAGGGTGGTGCTCGTGGTGGGCGTGCAGAGTTGCTGATCGGCCCCGGCGTTCGCATCCGGCAGGCTCGAATCGAACACGTTGATCGCGACTTGGTCACTGGTGATCCCGGCGGAGCAAGGACCGTTGTCCACGGTCCATTCGAACACGTTCACGCCCACACCAAGTCCCGTGACCTGCGAGGTGGGCGAGGCGGGATCCACGATGGTACCGGCGCCGGAGACCAGGGTCCAGGTACCCGTGGAGGGGAACGTGGGCGCACTGCCTGCCAACGTAGTGATCGTGTTCGGTGTGCAGAGGTCCTGGTCAGGGCCGGCGTGCGCCGTCGGTGCGAGCTCGTCGTACACGAAGATGCTCACCTGGTCCACGCTCACACCGCAGGCTCCGTTGTCGATCGTCCACGCCAGGATGTTCTCGCCCACGGAGAGGCTGGCCACGGCGGAATTGGACTGGGTCGGGGTCAGCACCACGGCGCCACCGGAGATCACCGACCATGAGCCGGTAGCGGGCGAAACCGGGGTATTGCCCGCGAGCACGGTGAACGGCGAGGTGTTGCAGAGCTCCTGATCGGGACCTGCATCGGCCTGCTGTGCGTTGCCGCTGAAGAGCGTGATGGTGACCAGATCGGTGGTGGTGGGTGGCAGGCAGGGGCCGTTGCTCACGCTCCACATGAACACGTTCGGACCCAGCTGCAGGTTGCTCACGGTGGTGTTGGGATCGGTCGGATCGGCGAACGTGCCGGATCCGAGCACCACCGACCATTGGCCGGTGGCCGGTGCGATCAAGGTGCTGCCGGCAAGCGTGGTGCTGGTGATCGGCGTGCACAGGCTCTGGTCCGGGCCGGCATCGGCCACCGGGTTCGCCGCGTCGTACACGAAAATGGTCACCTGATCGGTGGTGAGCGGATCGGTGCAGGGACCGTTGCTCACCGTCCATTGGAAGGTGTTGATGCCCACGGCCAGGTTGGTGATCGCCGTGGCGGGATCGTTGGCATCGACAATGGTACCGGAACCGCTCACCAGGGTCCACGTGCCAACGGCCGGGAAGATGATGGAGCTCGCCGCCATGTTCACCGTGTTGGGGAACGTGGGCACGCAGATCGACTGGTCCGGGCCCGCATCGGCCAGTTCGTTGTGGTCATCGAACACCGTGATCGTCACCTGATCGGTGGTCAAGGGGTTCGCGCACGGGCCATTGCTCACCGTCCAAGTGAACACGTTCACGCCCACGGGTATCGCGGTGATCGTGGTGGTGGGGTCGTTGGGATCGGTGATCGTGCCTCCGCCGCTGGTCACCGTCCAGGTGCCCGTGGCCGGGAAGGTCACGCTGCTGGCCGCCATGGTCGCGTTGTTGTTCGGCGTGCAGAGTTGCTGGTCCGGGCCGGCGTTGGCGATGGCGTTGTTCGCGTCGTACACGAAGATGCTCACCTGGTCGGCGGTGATCCCGCTCGCGCACGGACCGTTGCTCACCGTCCAGGTGAAGATGTTCTCACCCACGCTCAGGCCGGTCACCGTGGTGGTCGGGCTGCCCGGAGCGGTGATGGTGGCACCGCTCGAGGTGGTCCATGCACCGGTGGCCGGGAAGATCGTGGCGCTGCCCGCCAGCGTGGTGCTCAAGGTGGGCGTGCACAGCTGTTGGTCGGGACCGGCGTTGGCCACGGGGTTGCTGGCGTTGAACACCGTGATCGTGACCTGGTCCGTAGTGATCGGGTTGCTGCACGGCCCGTTGTCGATCGTCCATGCGAACACGTTGTTCCCCACACCGAGGCCGGTCACGGTGCTCGTGGGCGAGTTCGCATTGGTGATCGTCCCGCTGCCGCTCACCAGCGTCCAGGTGCCCACCGCGGGGAACGTGGCCGCATTGCCCGCCAGGTTCGCGCTGGTCACCGGCGTGCATAACTGCTGGTCCGCACCGGCGTTCGCGGCGTTCTGGTTCTGGTCGTACACGAAGATGGACACGTCGTCGAAGCTCGGCGAGCCCGGGCAGGGCCCGTTGTTCATGCTCCAGCGGAAGCGGTTCTCCCCGACCGCGAGCCCGGTGATCGCCGTGGTGGGGCTATTGGGCGAGACGATCGTGCCCGATCCCAGCAGGATCGACCATGTGCCCACGGCGGGGGCGATCGGGGCGTTGCCCGCCATCACCGTACTGGAGGAATTGCTGCAGAGTTCCTGGTCCGGGCCGGCGTTCGCGGCCGGATTGCTGGAACTGTAGGCCACCACGGTCACCTGATCGCTGGTCACACCGCTGGCGCAGGCCCCATTGTTCACCGTCCATTGGAACACGTTGGTGCCGATGCTCATGCCGGTCACCGTGGTGAAGGGTGAATTCGCGTTCGTAATGGTACCTCCACCGCTCACCACGGTCCAGGTACCGCTCGAGGGGAAGATCGGAGCGCTGCCGGTCAACGTGGCGGTGGTACCGCACACTTGTTGATCGGTACCTGCGTTCGCGCTCGGGCTGCTGCTGTCGTACACTGTAACGGTCACATCGTCCTGCGAAGAGCCGCACGGGCCGTTGTTCACCGTCCACCGATACACATGAACGCCCACTGGGATCCCCACCACCGTGGTGGTGGCCGAGTTGCTGTTGGTGAAACCGCCACTACCGCTCACCACGGTCCACTGGCCGGACGCCGGGGCCGGTGCCGCGCTCGCGTTCATGGTCACGCTGCTGGTGGGCGTGCAGATGCTTTGGTCCGGTCCGGCGTTCGCCGTGGCCAGCGCACTGTTGTACACCGTGATGAACACATCGTCGAACGTCACGCCGCTGCACGGGCCGTTGTCCACGCTCCACCGGAAGCGGTTCTGGCCGAGGCCGAGACCGGTCACCCCCGAGGTGGGCGAGTTGGGGCTCGTGATCGTGCCGGTACCGCTCACGAGCGTCCAGGTGCCCACGGCGGGCGCCGTCACGGTATTGCCCGCCAGCGTGGCGGTGGTACCGCCGCAGAGGTTCTGGTCCGGGCCCGCGTTCGCACTGGCCTGGCTCGTGCTGTAGTTCGTCACCGTCACCTGATCGGTGCTCACGCCGCAGGTGCCGTAATCCACCGTCCATTGGAACACGTTCACGCCCGGCGCCAGTCCGGTCACGAAGGCGTTCGGGTTGGTGGCATCACTGAAGGTGCCGCTGCCGGAGACCACGCTCCATTGGTGCGGTACCGAGGGCCACGGCAGCGTGGCGGCCAGGGTCACCGAACCGCAAGCGGAGAGGTCCGGGCCTGCGTTGATCGGGGTGAAGGGCGGGGTGACCGTGATGGAGATCCCCGTGTTCGAGGTGCCCACCAACGGACAGGCATTGTCCGTTACCGTCACGGTGAACACGTTGTTGCCGATGTTGGCCGTGGTGGGCGTCCAGGAGAAGGTGCCCACCGGGTTCGTTGGCGTTCCACCCACGGTGAAGGTGCCTCCCGGGATCCCGCTGTTCCAGGTCATGGCCACCAGTTGGCCGGCGTTGGCATCGGAGCCGTTGATCGTGAAACTGATCGGTTGGTTGGCGCACACGCTCGTGGCATAGGTGCCACCACCGTTGATCCCACTGGCCACCGGCGAGGTGTTCCCGGGGCATGGCCGCACAACGAACTGCACATCGCGGGTCACTTCACCCACCTGCACACCCGCCCTGAACTCGCGTACGCGATAGGTCACCACCGCCACCTGTTGCAGGTCCGGTACGCAGGTCACCGTACCGGTGCTCGCGTTGATGGCCACCGCATTGGCGCCGCCGCTGTTGTGGATGGGCTGCAGGGCGCTGTAGCCGGCCACGTAGGCGAGGTTCACCCCGCCCGCGCCGCGCGCATTGATCAGGTCGAACTGCAGGACGTCGCCGTCGGGATCCACGGCGCCGGGGTTGTAGCTGATCGGCTGGCCGAAGCAGTAGTAGGGCGTGGGGGGATTGGTGAACACCGGCGAATTGTTGTGCGGGGTCACCACGTTGTTCAGGCGCGTGCTCAGGTAGAGGTCCTGGTTGCCGGGGTTCACCAACGAAGTGATCGCATTGTTGCGACAGCACAGCGACCAGCTGAACACCCAGTCGTTCCCGCAACCTGCCCAGCTGCTCAGGTTCACCAACTTGGTGTAGGTGTACTTCTCCACACCATACGTACCGCTCGCACTGGTGCAACGGTCCAGCTCCGTGGCGCAGATCGGGGTGATGATCTGCACGCCCTGCAGGGTGAAGCACTGGCTGAAGTTGGCCCCGCAGGCCGCGGAGGACACGTTGAAGGTGAGCCCGTTGCTGCAACTGGTGGGCGCCGCCACGCCATTGCAATCCCGGTAGAAGTTCAGGGTGACGAGGTACTGGTTCGCACCCTGGTAGGTGTAGGTCAGTTCACCGCCCATCGCGTGGGTGGCTCGCGCCTCCGGCCGGAGCAGCAGGAGCGCCAGCAGGGCGGCGGCGCAGTGGCGGATCGTTCTCAGGGTGGCCGGTGCGGCCAGGTGGTGCGTGAATGCGCGTAGCGATGGTGCCATGTACCTCCTGTTGAAGCCACCGTCCGTTCACACGCCTCGCGCGCGGAGATCTCGCGCCGGCTGGACCGTTCCAAGATGTTCGTACGCGACGTGTCGCGTGCCACCTGTGTTCCGGACGGGTGCCGGGCAAACCTAGAGCCCGGTCCATCCGCGCTCCGTCCATGCCGTGCGCAGTTGTCAACACGCGCGTGTTCGGCCCGCACGACCGTGCACCGCGTACGTTCGCATCACCCGAACGCATGCGCAAGATCCCCTTCCGCCCCATCGGTTGCTCGGTGCTCCTCTTGGGCGCGCCGCAAGTGTTCCCTCAACAGGACCATCCGGGCTATGACCTCTTGCGCGTGGAGAACGAATACAAGATCGATGTGCCCGCGGGCACCGCGGATACCTTGTGGGCCTTCCTCCGGCGCACCTTCGGGAACGAGCACCTCTTCCTCCGATCGTTCGACAGCACGTTCCGATCCACCACGGCCACCGATCGTTCCGTGGACCGGTATTTCGATGATGCGCGCATGCAGCTGCTGCTCGCAGGGAACGGTGTGCGCTTCCGGTCGCGCCAGGTGCTCTCGGACACCACGGACCCCAAGAACGGCCGGCGGCTGATCCAGGTGAAGATCAACCACGTGGACGCGAAAGCACTGGACCGCGGCGAATTCAAATATGCCGTGGCCCTGGCGCGGCCGGACCCGCGGAACACCGATCCCCTGGACCGCCATCCCTTCCTCGGGCTGGTGGCACCGGAGCAGCGTGCCGCCATCACCGCCCGGCTCAAGGGCTATGGAATTGCCGCCGATAGCCTCCGCCCCACCATCCTCATCGAACAATGGCGTAGACGCATCTATGTGGAGCGCGGTGGTGCGCCCTTCGCCACCCTGACGGTGGACAGCGTGCAAGCGCGCTTCGGGCGGCATGCAACGGGGTTCGTGGAATTGGAACTGGAATTGAACGAGAAGAGGTATACCGGCAGCGACACGTCCGAGCGGGCGTACATGGAGCGACTGAACACGCTGGTGAAGGACACCATCCTGCGCGCGTTCCCGGCGCTGCACCAGGATCAGACCCCGAAATACCGCAAGGCGTACGATCGTCTCGGGTTGAACGGGTTCACGCGACCGCGCCGCGTGCGCGATGCCTGGCCGTTGGTGGGCGGTGGCGTGCTCACCATACTTCTCCTCGTTCTGGCCGCACGCCGTCGCCGGGCGCGCGCCGCGACCTAGCGCTTCACGAAACGTGCGCGCGCGATCGCATCGAGGGCTGCGTTCCGC
Organism: uncultured Chryseobacterium sp.; assembly: GCA_964517015.1. Taxonomy (GTDB): domain Bacteria; phylum Bacteroidota; class Bacteroidia; order Flavobacteriales_F; family PHOS-HE28; genus PHOS-HE28. Next base: position 7,785 of record CAZFAW010000016.1, on the reverse strand, counting down.
ACTTCGATCACGTAAGTGCCCGGCGATAGCGCACGGACATCCAACGCGCGCGTGCAGCGATCCTCCAGTACCGTTCGGCCGGACATGTCGAGCACGAACAAGCGATCCCCGTTGGAGCCGTCCCGGTCCACGAAAAGCACGTCGCTCACCGGAACGGGGAACACGACCAGGTGATCCACGCTGGCGCGGTCATCGATGGCAGCCGGGCTGGGCGCATGGGTCACGCTGATGCTGTCCAACGCCCACCACCAGTCCCAGCCGGCATTGAATTGGAAGCGCACCTGCGTGGTCGCCGAATTCGCCGAGGCGACGGTGATGTCCGCGCTGTCGGCCACGGCGGGGTTCGGATAGCCCACATCGGTGGAGGTGAAATTGGCCACCTGGGTCCAGGTGCTCCCATCCGCGGAAACCTCGATCCTGCAGAAAGAGGACAACCGCGCACGGAACTGGTGCGAGAAATGGAGCTTGTACGTTCCGAGCCCGCTGGCATCGAACGGCGCGGAGTAGAGGTAGCTGTCCACCACCACGCCGGTGCCGCCGCATGCATCACTGTCCAGGAACACGAAGCTGGAATCGAACCCGGCCCCGGCCGGCCAGAAGCCCCCGAAGTCCTGACTGAAATCGTTCGCACCCACCGAATCCGGCGCATACTCCCAGCGGCAGTCGGTCACGTTGGTGGAATCGACCCAGAAGCCGGTGGTGCTCGCACCTCCATCGAATTCTTCGAGCCAGAGGGTTTGCGCCTGGACGGGTCGGGCCGTTCCAAGGGCCACCACGGCAATGGTGGTTCCAAGTGCGCAGAGGAAGGGAGTAGGGGTTGTTCTCATGGTGCGGGGTTCGATGCGACCGAAAGGTAACCGCTCGTGGGATCGTTCATCCACCCTTCCCCATGCGATCGCCGGCGTATCGGATCCTGACTCGGACCGTTCGCGCCGGCCGGGCAGTTGGCCAGGTGAGGAACCCGAAGCACCGCATTCGCGTTCAAGGCCCGGCTACGACCGCGCCCATGCGTCCTCTCCTCCTTCTTCTCGCCTTCCTTGCCACGGGGTTCGCCCGGTGCCAGACCGGTCCCGGCGGGGTGGGGAACAACACCTCGAACGTGCTTTGGCTGAGCGCGGACGTTGGCGTGACCACCACGGGCACCGCGGTGACGGCGTGGAACGATCGCAGCGGGAACGGGAACAATGCCGCGCCGTCGTCCGTGGCCGCACGGCCAACGCTCACCGCCGCCGCGTTGAACAATGCACCGGTCATCACCTTCGATGGCGTGAACGATGAACTGCTGATAGCCGATGTGCCCATGCTGGACCTCCAGCAATGGGACATCTTCATGGTGAACGCCGACGCAGCGCCGAAGAACAACAACGTATGGCTGGCCAAGGGCACGAACGCGCAACCGAACTACGCGCTCTGGAGCACCAATACCGATGCGCTCGCGATGCCGATCTACGACATTTTCGGTTTCCTCTCCGCACCCGCCACTGCGGCAGGGACCACCGCAGCGACCTACAACGTGTTCCAGTACACCAACACGGTGATCCTGTTCGTGTTCCCTTCACGCAACCTCTACAAGAACGGAACCAGCATCTATACCGACGCCAGCCTGTTGCAACTGCCGCAGACGAACAACGCATCGCTGCGGATCGGGAATGCACAGGGCGCGGCCGGGTGGAACCTCAACGGATCCATCCCCGAGATCATCGTGTACAACGCTCCGGTGAACAGCGCACAGCGCATCATCGTGTCGAACTACCTCGCGGCGAAATACGGTCTCACTCTTTCCTCGAACGATATCTACGTGCAGGACAACCCGGCACAGGGCGACTACGACCACGAGGTGGCGGGCATCGGCAGGATCACCAGCACGAGCCAGCATACCGATTCACAGGGATCCTCCGTCGTCCGCATCAACAACCCCACGGGATTGGGAAACAACGAATTCCTGCTGTGGGGGCACGACAACGGGACCCTGGGCTCCTGGGGAAGCACCGATGTGCCCGTGGGCGTGGACCGGCGCTGGCATCGCGTCTGGCGCGTGAGCGAGGTGAGCCCCGCAGGGGCGGCTGTTGACGTGGGCAACGTGGACATGACCTTCGACCTCACGGGCCAGGGCCCGGTCACCGCATCGGACCTGCGGCTCCTGGTGGACATCAACAACAACGGCGTGTTCGCGGACGATGCCGCGGTGGGGATCGTCGCCACCGCGCTCGGTGGCAACCTCTACCGGTTCGCAGGGGTGAGCCAGCTGGTGAACGGCCGGCGCTTCACGCTGGCCACCATCAACTATCAACAAACCCCGCTCCCGGTGGAACTGCTGTTCTTCGATGCGGAAGCGACGGATGCCAAGGTCCGCCTTTCCTGGGCCACCGCCACCGAGCACGAAAGCGACCGCTTCGTGGTGCAGCGCAGCGGTGAAGGTTCGACCTGGACCGACGCGATCGAAGTACGCGCCGCAGGGAACAGTTCAACGCGCATCGACTACACGGCGATCGATGCCGCGCCGTTGAACGGGCTCTCCTATTACCGGCTTGCGCAACTGGATCGCGATGGGGTCCGGAATTACAGCAACGCAGTACCCGTCACCTTCACCCAGGCCGGAGAACCGGTCCTTCGACCCAACCCCTCGAGAGGGCTGGTGTCCCTGGCGCTGCCCGGCTGGCACGGCAAGGCCGTGGTGGAGGTGATCGACGGACGTGGGCACCGCGCGAAGATCCTGCACGTGGATGCAGAAGGCTTCAACACGCTCGACCTGCGCGATCTGCCGGAAGGTACCTATCTGGTTCGCGCCGGTTCCGATCGCGATGTTCGCGTCGCACGCCTGGTGATCGCGCGCTGAGGCGGGCGTTCGTACGCGAGCGCGGGCGCAACACCGATCCGGTCGTGCACCTTCCGGGTCGACCGATGGACCACGGGTATCGCTATCTTGGTACGGCCTCGTTGCGCCATGACCACGATCCTGATCTGGGCCGGTCTTTCGAGCCTTGCGTTCACCGTGTTCTTCGCGCTCACCATCGTGAGCATCCTGCAGAAGCGGGCCGGACTTGTCGCGGCGGCGGTGGGTGCGTTCGTGGTGGCCATGGGCTCGGGCATCGGTGCGGTGATCCTGGCCCATTCGGAGGATCTCACGACCACGGAGCGTGCGCCCGGCGTGCGCAACGGCACCGACATCTATAAGGACCTCTTCGGCCGCCCCGAAGTCCATTGCGTCACGATCTCGCACCACCGGCCGTTCATTTCGCCGGCCTTCGGGCGATCCGAGTGCGTGCGGGCGTACGTGTGCCCGGACGAAGTGCGCCGGATCACGCGGCAGCGCCACCGCGCCTGGCAGCGCACCGCGAGCATCCGCGCGCAGCGCCCACCGGACGGCACGGTGTCCCTTGGCGATTTCGCTCCCGAAGCGCTGGGCGATACGATCCTGGTGCACGAGGATCGGCGGGCGCAGCGATGGTTGTATTGTTCCGAGGATAGCGCCGCCCTCATCGCGGTCACGCTGATCCACTGATCGCGGACCGCGAGGTTCGGGATCCGATCCCCTTACAACCCCAGCAACACCTCGCCCGGTTCCTTGTTCCCGAACACGAGCCTTGCGGGATCCTCGATCATCTGCTTCACGGCCATGAGGAAGCTCACGCTCTCCTTGCCGTCGATGATCCGGTGGTCGTAGCTGAGCGCCACGTACATGATCGGGCGCACCTCCACCCTGCCGTGAACGGCCACCGGCCGCTCCACGATGTTGTGCATGCCGAGGATCGCGCTCTGCGGCGGGTTGATGATCGGTGTGCTGAGCATGCTGCCGAACACACCGCCGTTGGTGATCGTGAAGGTGCCACCCGTCATCTCCTCGATGCTGAGCTTGCCGTCGCGCGCCTTCACCGCCAGTTCCTTGATCTTCGCTTCGATCCCCGCCAGCGAGAGCTTCTCCGCATTGCGCAGCACCGGAACCATAAGCCCCTTGGGCGAGCTCACGGCGATGCCCACGTCCGCGTAATCGTGCATCACCAGTTCTTCGCCGTCGATCTGGCCGTTCACCGCAGGGAACAGGCGCAGGGCCTCCGTTACCGCTTTGGTGAAGAAGCTCATGAACCCGAGGCCCACGCCGTGCGTTTCCTTGAACTTGTCCTTGTACTTGTCGCGCAGCGCCATCACCGCGCTCATGTCCACCTCGTTGAACGTGGTGAGCATGGCCGTCTGGTTCTTCACGGCGACCAGCCGCTCGGCCACCTTCTTGCGCAACGTGGTCATTTTCTGCCGTGTGGCGTTGCGCGATCCGCCCCAGCCGTTCAGGGCCACGGCATCGGGCCGCACGCCGCCGGCGATGTAGGCGTTCACGTCGCTCTTGGTGATGCGACCGTTGGGGCCGCTCCCTTTCACGGCACCCGCAGCGATGCCTTTGTCCTGCATCATCTTCTGGGCCACCGGCGTGGCGTGCGCTGCGGCGGGGGCGGGCGCCGCGGGCGCCAGAGCGGCGGCAGGGGCGGGCATCTTCGTGTCCGGCGCGGGCGCCTTCGCCTCCACCTTCACGCTGGTGTCGATCCGCGCCACCACATCGCCCACGTTCACGGTCTGGTCGGCACCGGCGAGCAGCTTCACGCGGCCCGCGGCCTCGGCGCTCAGTTCCAGCGTGGCCTTGTCGCTGTCGATCTCGGCCAGCACTTGGTCCTTGTCCACCGTATCGCCATCCTTCACCAGCCATTGCGCGATCCGCACTTCGCTGATGCTCTCGCCGGGGCTCGGCACTTTCACGTCGATCTGGGCCATGTCGGTCTCTGGTTGTTCAGGCTCGCGCCATTTCCTTGCTGCTCTGCTGGGCGCCTTCGCGTGCGAACGCGCGCTCCACGATCGCCTGCTGCTGCTTCGCGCTGCGCTTGCTGCTGCCCGTGGCGGGCGCGCCGCTCGCGGGTCGGCCGATGCACTCCAGCCGTACGCCGGGCACGTTCATGAGCAGGTAGGGCCACGCGCCCATGTTCAACGGCTCCTCTTGCACCCAGCGGTGGCTGCGCGCCTTGGGGTATTTGCGCACCACCTCGTCCAGGCGCTGCACGGGCAGGGGGTGCAGTTGTTCGATGCGCACCAGTGCGGTATCGGCGATCCCGTGCTGTTCGCGGTGCTCCAGCAGGTCGTAGTACACCTTGCCCTGGCAGAACACCACGTTGGTCACCTTCCCCGGATCGGCGGTGGCATCGTCGATCAGCTCCTGGAAGCGCCCTTCGGCCAGGTCGTCCAGGCGGCTCACGCAGCGGGGGTGGCGCAGCAGGCTCTTCGGGGTGAACACCACCAGCGGCTTGCGGAAGTCGCGCGCCAGCTGGCGCCGTAGGGCATGGAAGAAGTTCGCCGGCGTGGTGCAGTTCACCACCAGCATGTTGCCATCGGCGCAACTGCCGAGGAAGCGCTCCATGCGCGCGCTGCTGTGCTCCGCCCCCTGCCCCTCGTAGCCGTGCGGCAACAGCAGCACGATGCCGTTCTGCGTGTTCCACTTCTCCTCCGCGGCGCTCAGGTACTGGTCCAGGATGATCTGCGCACCGTTCACGAAATCGCCGAACTGCGCCTCCCACACGGTGAGCGCATCGGGCGCGGTGAGCGCGTAGCCGTACTCGAACCCGAGCACCGCGTACTCGCTGAGCAGCGAATTGTGGATCTGGAACAGCGCCTGCCCCTCCTGCAGGTGCTTCAGGTGGACGTATTCCTCCTCGCTGTCCTCCATTTTCACCACGGCATGGCGGTGGCTGAAGGTGCCGCGCTCCACGTCCTGCCCGGTGAAGCGCACGGGGTGTCCCTCCACGAGGAGCGAACCGTAGGCCATCAGTTCGGCCATGCCCCAGTCCAGCTTATCGTCCTTCAGCATCTGCGCGCGATCCTTCAGGATCTTCTCCAGCTTGCTGAAGAACTTCTTGCCCTCGGGGATCACCGTGAGCTTCTCGCCGATGCGCAGCAGGGTTTCGCGCGCCACTCCGGTGGCCGGCGAACGCGAGAGGTCCTCCTCGGTCGCACGCCGGTAGCCCTTCCACCGCTCCTCGAGGAAGTTGGTGATGCGGCCCTTCTCGATCTGCTTGGCATCGTTCAGTCGCGCATCGAGCTGTTCGCTGAAGGCGCGCTCCATCTCCTTCGCCAGGTCGCGCGCTTCGGCCACGCCGCTGTCCAGCAGCTTTTGCGTGTAGATCTCGCGCGGATCGGGGTGCGCGGCGATCGCCTTGTACAACAGCGGCTGCGTGAACTTGGGCTCGTCGCCCTCGTTGTGCCCGTGCTTGCGGTAGCAGAGGATGTCCACCCAGATGTCCTGCCCGAACCGCTGGCGGTAGTCCATGGCCAGCTTCACGGTGTAGGCCACGGCCTCGGCATCGTCGCCGTTCACGTGGAACACGGGGCACAGCGTGGTCTTGGCCACGTCGGTGCAGTACGTGCTGGTGCGCGCGTCGATGTAGTTGGTGGTGAAGCCCACCTGGTTGTTCACCACGATGTGGATGGTACCACCCACGCCGTAGGCCTTCAGCCCGGCCATCTGCACCACTTCGTACACCACGCCCTGCCCGGCCACGGCCGCATCGCCGTGGATCAGGATCGGCGCGGTCATGCCGTTGGCGAAGCCATCGTCGTGCTCGATGATCGCGCGGGCGATGCCCTCGACCACCGGATCCACGCTCTCCAGGTGGCTGGGGTTCGGGGCCAGCGTAAGGCGCACGGACCTTCCGCCGCGTGTGTTCACCACGCTGCTGTAGCCCATGTGGTACTTCACGTCGCCTTCCACCAGCGCATCGTCGTAGTCCTTTCCCTCGAACTCGGAGAAGATGGCGTCGTAGGTCTTGCGCAGCGTGTTGGCCAGCACGTTCAAGCGGCCGCGGTGGGCCATGCCGATCACGTACTCGGTGATGCCCAGCTCGGCGCCATGCTCGATCACGGTGTCGAGCGCGGGGATGAGCGCTTCCGCTCCTTCGATGCTGAAGCGTTTCGCGCCGATGAACTTCTTCCCGAGGAAGCGCTCGAACACCACTGCCTCGTTCAGCTTCTCCAGGATATCCTTCTTCTGTTCGAGGCTGAATTCCGGCGTGTTGCGCGTGCCCTCCATGCGCTGCTGAAGCCACCGCACCTTCTCCGGGTTGCGGATGAACTTGAACTCCGCGCCCACGCTCTGGCAATAGGTCTGCTTGAGCAGGTCGATGATGTCACGCAGCCTCACGGGGCCCAGGCCCACCTCATTCCCGGCGCTGAACACGGTGTCCAAGTCGGCATCGCTCAGCCCGTAGTGCTCCAGGTCGAGCGTCGGGGAATACTTGCGGCGATCACGGACCGGGTTGGTCTTGGTGAACAAATGGCCGCGTTGGCGATAGGCGTTGATGAGGTCGATGACCTTGAACTCCTTCTCGAAACGCTCGTTGCCCCCGGGTGAAGGCGCAGTGGGCGTAGCGCTCAGATGCGCATCGCCCTCCAACGAACGGGCGAATTCGAAGCCCTCGAAGAAGCGCGCCCAACCGGTCTCGACACTGGCGGGATCCTTCTGGTATTGCTGGTGCAGGTCGTCGAGCCAGGCGCTATCGACGTTGCTCAGGTAGGAGTACTTATCCATGGAATCGGGGCAAAGGTATTTTCGAGGTAGCAGGTCGGCGGTGGGCCGGGCGGGGGTTGTGAACAACGGCCCCTGGCAGGCGATGGCTCTGGCGCAGAGGCGATCGCGATCAGTAACGGCCTGCGAACCGCATCCGCGTGAGCACCTTCTGCAGGGCCCTGAGCACCATGGTACCGGCCAGCTCTTGGAAACCGTGTCTTGCGCGCGACTGAGTTGACCCTTCGCCC
>CAZFAW010000015.1:7860-16724 GCA_964517015.1 uncultured Chryseobacterium sp. | reverse complement strand
CGTTCAACGATCTCCACCAGGCGCCAGCGCTTGCGCTTGCTCATGGGGCGGGTTTCAGAGATCCGCACCGTGTCGCCCACATTGGCCTCCCCCTTCTCGTCGTGGGCCATGAAGGTGCTGGAACGCTTCACGAACTTGCCGTACTTGGGGTGCATCACGCGGCGTTCCACGGTCACCACGATGCTCTTGTCCATCTTGTCGCTGGTAACGACGCCCACGCGCTCCTTGCGCAGGTTACGGTCGGTGGTGCTGGTGCTCATTGGGCTTTCGTCATTTCGCGCCGACGCAGCTCCGTGAGGATGCGGGCGATGTCCTTGCGCTTGAAGCGCAGTTGCATGGGGTTCTCGATGGGGCTCACCGCGTGCGAGAAGCGCAGCTTGTGCAGGTTCTGCCGCTCATCGCCGAGCTTGTCCTGCAGTTCCTGCACGGTGAGGTCCTTGAGGTCTTGTCCTTTTTTCTTCATGGCATGCGCTTATTGGCCATCGTAGTCTTCGCGTACCACGAACTTGGTCATAATGGGCAGCTTGGCCCCGGCCAGGCGCAGGGCTTCGCGTGCGGTCTGCGCGGACACGCCGTCCGCTTCGAAGATGATGCGGCCCGGGTGCACCACGGCCACCCAGTGGTCCAGGGCACCCTTGCCCTTACCCATGCGCACCTCGGCGGGTTTGCTTGTCACGGGCTTGTCTGGGAACACGCGGATCCAGACGTTGCCCTCGCGCTTCATGTGGCGTGTAAGGGCTACACGGGCGGCCTCCAGCTGCCGGCTGGTGAGCCAGGCACCTTCCATGGCCTTCAGGCCGAAGGAACCCAGGGCCACGCGATGGCCGCGTTGGGCCTGGCCCTTCATGCGGCCCTTGTGCATGTTGCGGAATTTCGAGCGCTTCGGTTGCAGCATGGCTCTCTCTCTTAACCGTTGTTGCGATCACGTCCTCCGCCGCGGCGATCACCGCCACGACGATCACCTCCGCGGCCGCCGGGTCGGCGATCGCCACCGCGGCGGTCGTTGCGTTCCGGACGCTCACCGCGTGGTGCACCACCCGCGCCGCGCGGCTGGCCCACGTTGGGGCTCAGGTCGCGCTTGCCGAACACCTCGCCACGGCAGATCCAGCACTTCACGCCGATCCGTCCCATCTTGGTGTGCGCCTCGGTGATGGCGAAGTCGATGTCCGCGCGCAGGGTGTGCAGCGGAACGCGACCATCGCGGTATTTCTCGGTGCGGGCGATCTCGGCGCCGTTGAGGCGGCCGCTCACCTGCAACTTGATGCCTTCCGCGCCCATGCGCATGGTGCTGGCAACGGCCATCTTCATGGCGCGGCGGAAACTGATGCGTCCCTCCAGCTGGCGGGCGATGCTGTCCGCCACCAAACGTGCGTCGAGCTCGGGCCGCTTGATCTCGAAGATGTTCAACTGGACGTCCTTGCCCGTGAACTTCTTGAGCTCCTCGCGCAATTTGTCCACCTCGGTGCCGCCCTTGCCGATGATGACGCCCGGGCGTGCGGTATTGATCGTCACGGTGACGAGCTTCAGGGTGCGCTCGATCACGATCTTGCTCACGCTCGCCTTCTTCAAGCGGGCCATGAGGTACTGGCGGATCTTCTCATCCTCCACCAGCTTGTCGGTGTAGTTCGCTCCGCCGTACCAATTGCTGTCCCAGCCCTTGATGAAGCCCAGGCGTGAGCCGATCGGGTGTGCTTTCTGTCCCATGGTCTATGCGGTGGCCTCAGCCTTCTTTTTGGGGGCCTTTTCGGGAGCCCGGTCTACGATCAGGGTAACGTGGTTGCTGCGCTTGCGCATGCGGTAGGCGCGTCCCTGGGGAGCGGGCAACATGCGCTTCAAGCTGGTGCTCTCATCCACCATCACGGTCTTCACGATCAGCCTGGTGTCGCCGGCCTTCTGTCCTTCGTTCTTCTTCTCCCAGTTATCGATGGCGCTCATGAGCAGCTTCTCCATCGGCTTGCTGGCGTGGCGCGTGCTGAAGCGCAGGATGCCCAGCGCTTCCTCCACGTCCAGGCCACGGATGTTATCGGCCACCTGGCGCATCTTGCGCGGACTGGTGGGCACATTGCGCAGACGGGCGATGGCCACGGTCTTCATGGCTTCCTTCCGCTTCTCGGCGCTGGTATGCTTGCGCTGTCCCATGGGTCGTTATTTGGCCGAAGCCTCCTCTTTGCGGTTGCCGGAATGCGAACGGAACGTGCGGGTGGGCGCGAACTCGCCCAGTTTGTGCCCCACCATGTTCTCGGACACGAACACCGGGATGAATTTGTTGCCGTTATGCACCGCGAAGGTGAGCCCCACGAATTCCGGGGTGATGGTGCTGGCCCGCGACCAGGTCTTGATCACGGCTTTCTTCCCGCTTTGTGAGGCGGCCACACGGCGTGCCAGCTTGTAGTGCACGAAGGGGGGTTTCTTTAGCGAACGGCTCATCGGTGTTCAGGATCAGATGCCAGAGGCAGCCTTGCTGCTGCGGCGGGCGATGATGAATTTGCTCGTGCGGTTCTTCGGATGGCGGGTCTTCTTGCCTTTGGCGTACAGGCCCTTGCGGCTGCGGGGTTGCCCACCGGAAGCCTTGCCCTCGCCACCACCCATGGGGTGATCGACAGGGTTCATCGCCACGGCGCGCGTGCGCGGACGACGGCCGAGCCAGCGCACGCGGCCGGCCTTGCCGAAGCTCTGCAGCATGTGCTCGGCGTTGCCCACGGTGCCCACGGTGGCCAGGCAGCTGGTCAGTACCATGCGCAGTTCGCCACTGGGCATCTTCAGGGTGGCGTAGCGGCCTTCGCGGGCGTTCAGCTGCGCGAACGTCCCGGCGCTGCGCGCCAACGCGCCGCCCTTGCCGGGTTGCAGTTCGATGTTGTGCACCAGGGTGCCGAGGGGGATCTCGCCGAGCGGGAGGGTATTGCCTACTTCGGGGGCCACGTCCTTCAGGCCGCTCATGAGCTTCTGGCCCACCTTCAGCCCGTTCGGTGCGAGGATGTAGCGCTTCTCGCCGTCCGCGTAATGCAGCAAGGCGATCCGGGCACTGCGGTTAGGATCGTACTCGATCGTGGCCACCGTGGCTGCGATGCCGTGCTTGTTGCGCTTGAAATCGATGGCACGGTAGCGCTGCTTGTGGCCACCGCCGATGTAGCGCATGGTCATCTTGCCCTGGTTGTTCCGGCCGCCGCTCTTGTTGCGGCCGGTGGTCAGGCTGCGCTCGGGCACCCGCGTGGTGATCCCTTCGTAATCGGAGATGATCGCGTGGCGGGTTCCGGGTGTGACCGGGTTGAACTTGCGTACGCCCATGGCTGTCTAATGGATCAGATGCTGCTGTACAGGTCGATGGATTCGCCGGCCTTCACGGTCACCACGGCCTTCTTGTAGGCACTGGAGGAACCGCGGAGGATGTTGTTCTTCGTGTAGCGGGTCTTGTTCTTCCCGCGAACGATCATGGTGCGCACGGCGGTCACGGTGACCCCGTATTCCTTCTCCACGGCCTGCTTGATCTGGATCTTGTTGCTCTTGCGATCCACCACGAAGCCGTAGCGGCCCATTTTCTCGCCTTGTGCCGTCATCTTTTCGGTGACGATGGGGCGGATCAGGATGTCATGCAGCTTCTTCATGCCGTGAGGGTGTTCTCCAGTGCGGCGATCGCCTCCTTGGCGATCAATACACCGTTGGCGTTCATGATGTCGTAGGTGTTCACCTCGGTGGCGTTCACCACGCGGGCACCCTGGATGTTCCGGGCGCTGAGCTTGGCGTTGCGGTCGTTGCCCGACAGCACCACCAGCGCCTTGCGGTCGTTCAGGCGGAAGGCCTTGAGGATCGCGGCGAACTCCTTGGTCCTGGGTGCGGAAAGGGCCACGCCATCGAGCACGGTGATGGCGCCGTCCTTGGCCTTGTAGGTGAGGGCGCTGCGGCGGGCGAGGTCCTTCACCTTCTTGTTCAGCTTGAAGGAGTGATCGCGCGGCTGCGGGCCGAACACCCGGGCGCCACCCTTGTACAGCGGGCTCTTGATGGAGCCTTTGCGGCTGCCACCCGTGCCTTTCTGGCGGTGCAGCTTCTTCGTGCTGCCGCTCACCTCGCTCTTCTCCAGGGTCTTGGCGGTGCCTTGACGCTTGTTCGCCAGATGCTGCTTCACATCGAGCCAGATCGCGTGATCATTGGGTTCGATCGCGAACACGGCATCGCTGAGGCGGGCTTTCTTGCCCGTGCCCTTGCCGTCGGTGGTGTGGATCTCGAGTTCCATCTTATTTCCAGATGATCACGTAGCTGTTCACCGCGCCGGGTACCGAGCCACGCAGCATGATCAGGTTGCGTTCCTTGTCCACACGCACCACCTTCAGGTTCTCCGTGGTGATCTTGTCCCCGCCGGTGCGGCCGGCCATGCGCATGCCTTTGAACACACGCGAGGGATAGGAGGAACCGCCCAGGGAACCGGGGGCCCGTGTACGGTCGTGCTGGCCGTGGGTGGCCTCGCCCACACCGCTGAAGCCGTGCCGCTTCACCACGCCCTGGAAGCCCTTGCCTTTGCTGGTGCCGGTCACCGTCACGAAACTGCCCTCTTCGAAGAGGTCCAGCCCCACGGTATCGCCGAGCTTCAGCTCGCTCTCGAACTCCTTGAACTCGTGGCTCTTCACCTTCGGGGTGGTGCCGGCCTTCTTGAAATGGCCGATTTCCGCTTTCGGGGTGCTCTTCTCGCGCCGCTCGCCGTAGCTGAGTTGAACGGCCGAATAGCCGTCCTTGGTCGCATCCTTCACGTGGCTCACCACGTTGGGTGCCGCCTCGATCACGGTGCAGCCCACAAGGCTGCCATCCTTGTCGTAAAGGCTGGTCATCCCGATCTTCTTGCCGATCAATCCGCTCATGGCTCTGTGGTGCTATCGGTCAGACTTTGATCTCCACGTCCACGCCGCTGGGGAGCTCCAGTTTCATGAGGGCGTCGATGGTCTTGCTGCTGCTGCTGTAGATGTCCATCAGGCGCTTGTAGCTGCACAGTTGGAACTGCTCGCGTGCTTTCTTGTTCACATGCGGCGAACGCAGCACGGTGAAAATGCGCTTGTGCGTGGGCAGGGGAATGGGACCGCTGACGACGGCACCCGTGCTCTTCACGGTCTTCACGATCTTCTCGGCGCTCTTGTCGACGAGGTTGTGGTCGTACGACCGCAACTTGATCCTGATCTTCTGGCTCATGGTGCTGCGGGTTAGGCGGTCACTTTACCTTTCACCTTGGCCAGCACGGCTTCGGTGATGTTGTTGGGGGCTTGTGCGTAGTGGCTGAATTCCATGGTGCTGCTGGCCCGGCCGGAGCTCAGGGTGCGCAGGCTGGTCACGTAGCCGAACATTTCGCTCAGGGGCACGGTGCCTTTGATGGCCTTGGCGCCGGCACGGTCCTCCATGCCCTGGATGGTGCCGCGGCGACGGTTCAGGTCGCCCACGATGTCGCCCATGTTCTCCTCCGGTGTGACCACTTCGATCTTCATGATCGGCTCCATGAGCACCGGCTTGCATTTGGGCACGGCCGAACGGAACGCGGATTTGGCCGCGATCTCGAAGCTCAGCGCGTCGGAGTCCACGTTGTGGTAGCTGCCGTCGTACAGCGATACCTTGAGGCGTTCGATGGGATAACCGGCGAGGGTGCCGTTCTGCAGGCTGGCTTCGAAGCCCTTGCGCACGGCGGGAATGAACTCCTTGGGGATCGACCCGCCCTTGATCTCGTCCACGAACTCCAGGCCCTCCTTGGTCAGGTCGGTCTGGGGCTCGATGCGCACATGGATATCGGCGAACTTTCCGCGGCCGCCCGTCTGCTTCTTGTACAGCTCGCGGTGCTCGGTGCTCTGTGTGATCGCCTCTTTGTACTTCACCTGGGGCGCGCCCTGGTTGCATTCCACCTTGAACTCGCGCTTCATGCGGTCCACGATGATCTCCAAGTGGAGTTCGCCCATGCCGCTGATCACCGTCTGCCCGGTCTCCTCGTCCGTGTGCACGCGGAAGGTGGGATCCTCTTCGGCCAGCTTGTAGAGCGCCTGGCCCATCTTGTCCATGTCGGCCTGGGTCTTGGGCTCCACGGCGATGCCGATCACCGGCTCGGGGAAGCTCATGCTCTCCAGCACGATCTGGTGGTTCTCGTCGCACAGGGTGTCGCCGGTGCGGATGTCCTTGAAGCCGACAGCCGCGCCGATATCGCCCGCCTCGATCAACTCCACGGCGTTCTGCTTGTTGGCGTGCATCTGGAAGATGCGGCTGATGCGCTCCTTGTTCCCGGTGCGCATGTTCTTCACATAGCTGCCGGCCGGCACGGTGCCACTGTAACAGCGGAAGAAGGCCAGGCGTCCCACATAGGGGTCGGTGGCGATCTTGAAGGCCAGGCTGGCCATGGGCTCCGTGATGTTGGGTTTGCGCGTGATCTCGGCTCCGTTGTCCGGGTCGGTGCCGGTCACGGCATCCACGTCCACCGGGCTGGGCAGGTAGGCCATCACCGCATCGAGCATGGTCTGCACGCCTTTGTTCTTGAAGGCGCTGCCGCAGAGGATCGGCGTGATGTGCATGCCGATGGTGCTCTTGCGGATCGCGGCCATGATCTCCGCCTCGGTGAGGGAATCGGGATCGTTGAAATACTTCTCCATCAAGGTGTCGTCGCTTTCGGCAACGGCCTCGATGAGCTTGTCGCGCCACTCCTTCACCGTATCCTTCAGGTCCTCGGGGATCGGAACTTCCTTCCAGGTCATGCCCTGGTCGGCTTCGTTCCAAACCATGCCGCGGTTGTTGATCAGGTCCACCACGCCTTTGAATTCGGCTTCGGCGCCGATGGGCACCTGCAGCGGAACGGGCTTGGCACCCAGACGCTCCCGGATCTGCTGCACCACGCTGAAGAAGTCGGCGCCGCTACGGTCCATCTTGTTCACGAACCCGATGCGGGGCACCTTGTACTTGTTGGCCTGCCGCCACACGGTCTCGCTCTGGGGTTCCACGCCGCCCACGGCGCAAAAGAGCGCAACCGCTCCATCGAGCACGCGCAGGCTGCGCTCCACCTCTACGGTGAAGTCCACGTGCCCCGGCGTATCGATGAGGTTGATCTTGTACTGGTTGCTGCGGTAGTTCCAGAAGGTGGTGGTGGCGGCACTGGTGATGGTGATGCCGCGTTCCTGCTCCTGTTCCATCCAGTCCATGGTGGCGGCTCCATCGTGCACTTCGCCGATCTTGTGGACCAGGCCCGTGTAGTACAGGATCCGCTCGGACGTGGTGGTCTTGCCGGCATCGATGTGGGCCATGATGCCGATGTTCCGCGTGTATGTCAGGTCTCTTTTCGACATGCGCTGTATTCCTCCCTCCGGTTAGAACCTGAAGTGGCTGAACGCCTTGTTGGCTTCGGCCATCTTGTGCACCTCCTCCTTCTTCTTGAAGGCCGCGCCTTCCTCCTTGGCGGCCGCCAGGATCTCGTTGGCGAGCTTCTGGGCCATGCTCTTTTCGTTGCGCTCGCGGCTGTAGCCGATCATCCACTTCATGGCCAGGCTGAGCTTGCGCGTATCGCGCACGGGTTGCGGGATCTGGAAGTTCGCACCGCCCACACGACGGGTGCGCACTTCCACCTGCGGGGTCACATTGCTGATCGCCTTGCGGAAGATCTCCAAGGCGTCCTCCCCGCTCTTCTCCGCCACGATGTCCATGGCCGCATAGAAGATGTGGAAGGCCTTGGTCTTCTTGCCGTCGTACATCAGGTTGTTGACGAACTTGGCCACTTGCAGATCGTTGAACTTCGGATCCGGTAGGGTGACCGCGTAGCGATTGAAGGTTCTCTTCCTCATGGCGCCGTTCCGTTAGGCTTTCTTCTCCTTCGGTTTCTTGGTGCCGTATTTCGAACGGCGCTGGTTGCGTCCTTCCACGCCCGAGGTATCGAGCACCCCGCGTACGATGTGGTACTTAACGCCCGGAAGGTCCTTCACCCGACCCCCACGCACCAGCACGATGCTGTGCTCCTGGAGGTTGTGTCCCTCACCCCCGATATAGGCGATCACTTCGTAGCCGTTCACCAGGCGCACCTTGGCCACCTTGCGAAGGGCCGAATTCGGCTTCTTCGGCGTGGTCGTGTACACCTTGGTGCACACCCCGCGGCGCTGCGGACTGCGCGTCAGCGCGACCGACTTGCTCTTGTAGGTCGGCGCCGTACGGCCTTTGCGGATCAACTGCTGGATCGTTGGCATGAGGGCTGTTTTCTCCTGTGGTTCAGACGTTTTTGGCCGTATCCGGGCGAAAAAACGGGCTGCAAATGTAGCAGAACATCTGTTCCGAACAAGGTGCTGTTGAAGGAATTTTCACACAGTGCCGGACGTTGGCACGATCGCTGCGGATCAAGGGTCCGTCAACCCCTGTGGAAAACCGGCGCGGTCAGTGGCTCGTGCCCGGCACCCTCGCTACCTGGCCCAGAGGCCATACGGTGCCATCCTCGTCAACGAACCACAAAAGGAAGTTACCGGCCGAGCGATCGTCCAGGTCGAGCATGGCACGCCGTGCGCCTTGCAGGGCCGGCTGGGCGAGAACCTGCTTCCCGGTGCTGTCCAATACTTCGAAGGTGCCTTCGGGTGCCGGTCGTTCACCGTTCCACTCCAGGAACACCCGGCCTTGGGAGGGGTTGGGGAAATAGGACCAGCCTTCGTGCACCACGCTCCCGCCAGGCCGAATGCCCACGGCGCTCTTGCGCCACCCCAAGGCATAGTCGCCCGGAACGAAACCATTGAAGTCCACACGACCGAAGCCGTCCGTGGCGCTGCCTATGGTATTGACGATCGCCCCTGGTACAGCCGTCCATGGCCAGGAAGCATCGGCACGATAGAGGACCACCAGGCTGTCCTCATGGAACGCCACTCCGGCCGCATCGGCGACAAGCC
>CAZFAW010000015.1:1569-7760 GCA_964517015.1 uncultured Chryseobacterium sp. | reverse complement strand
AGGACCACCAGGCTGTCCTCATGGAACGCCACTCCGGCCGCATCGGCGACAAGCCCCACATCGATCGGAGCCGAACCGGTGGACCGGCCATCGAACGTGATCCGACAGTCCACATCGGCGCCGACCGGCAATGTGCCGCTGACCCTCCACCACCTGTCGGGTGATACCACATAGGCATGGGCTTCCGCGGCGGCGTCATCCGCTGCCACCCAATACTCCTGCATATCCAGGGTGGCGGCGGCGGGAAGGCTGTTCACCGTCAGGCGCAGGTCGGCATGGCCATATGTGCGCGTACCGGTTGTTGTCAGGGTATCGCGATCGCAGGTGATAGCGAGGCTCAAGCGTTCATCCAAGTCCACCAAGGCGTTCACCGGAACGAACGGAGGGGCGGAGGTCGCCGTTGGGTACTGGCCCCCGACGGGTTGATCCACGGGCGAGGTCCACGAATTCCCGGAGGCATCGAAGTAGGTCAAGCGCAAGGGCACGTTCTGATGGAACGTGCCGGGCCCACGCAGTTTTTGCTCCAGGTACGCCGTGGTGGTGTAGTACCCGCCCGGCAGCGGCACGGGGTCCACGTGCAAGGAGTCCACTTCGAAGGCGGCCCAACCGGGTTGCAGGATCCGGTCGTGGAAAAAATCCGTCAGGTCCACACCCGTGCTGGCCGAAAGGGCATCGCGTAGTTGGGTGGTGCTCACCGGTTGGAACGCATGATCCGATAAGAACGCCTTCAAGCCCAGGCTCAAGAGGCTGTCGCCCAAGCAACTGCGCAAGGCGTGCAGTACATCAGCGCCTTTGTTGTAGGTAATGGTGCCGTAAGTGTGGTCCTGCGGCATGTCCGCCAATGCCCACCAACCCTCGTCGCTGTAGTGGCTGCGGTGCACCATGGCGCGGTGGTTGTCCCGGACCTCGTCCATGTACCTCCCTCTTCCGTGCACAGCTTCCAGGAAAAGGTAACTGAGGTATTCGGCGAAACCCTCGTTGATGTACATCTCTTCGGCCCGTTCGCAGGTGACAAGGTTGCCGAACCAATGGTGCGCCAGTTCATGGGCCATCGTTGCTTCATAGGTGAGCGACCCATCGACGATCGAGGTGGGATAGGAGATGTTGCAGGCGTGCTCCATGGCTCCCTGTGGCGTGAGGCAATAGCCTATGCGATCCCATCGGTACGGCCCGAACCACTGCTCGAACGCGTCGAACGCGTTCTGCAGATGGAGAAAGGATGCCTTGAGGTCACTGGTATCGGAGGGCTGTGCCACCAGTGTTACCGGGACCTGGGCTCCCGTGATGCTGGGGAACGTGTCGCGGACCACAGCGTAGGTGCTGGCCGTAACGGAGGCCAGGTATGCAGGCATGGTTTCGTCGTTGATCCAATGGCTTTCCCAATTCCCGCCTCCCAGATCGTTCTCTTCCAGCAAGGTTCCGTTGCACCAGGCATGCCGGTCGGCGTTGGTGCGCACGATGTATTCGAAGGAGCACCGTTCCACGAAGTTGTCGAAGCACGGGAACCACGCGCGGCCGAAGCTGTGGGGTTGGCTCTCGAACGCAACGCCGAGATCGTACACCACGGAGCCGTTGGTGTAGAACCCCCCCCAGCCACTCCCGTCGATCACCGGGTCGCCATGGTAGTGAACGGTCAGTTCCAACGTGTCACCTGGTCCGTGCGGAGCATCCAAGGTGATGGTCAACGATCCGTCCGTATGATTGAACGCAAGCGTGCCGTTGGCATCGGTCACGGAATCCACGGATAGGTCCAGCAGGTCCAAGGGAAGGTGGTCGATCCCTGCCATCCGAGGTGTCCATGTCAGCGTGGTCCGGGCCGCGATCAGGCCGGAGCCGGTCTGCGTAAGGTCCAGGTCGATCCGGGTGTGCAGGATGTCGATGCTGTCGCTCCTCGCAGCATCGGCGGCGCGCAACGTGGGTAGCGGCCGTGTCGCGGTTGCCGTGGTCATCGTCTGCCCGGAGAGTTCCGAGCCGATGGATCCGATGCATAGGAGGAGAGTGGCGAAGGCCAGGCGGTTGCGCATCCAACAAAGGTGCATACGCGCGGGCATTGCTGCCGCATGAACTTGCGGCTGGGCCAACGTTCCGTGGCCGATGCGCGGACCTGAGCACTCAGGAAACCTACCTTCGGACAACGTTCTTGGGTTCCTAACGCGTCTTTTCGGTGGAACCTGCACCATGAAGCCCAGCACCGAGCTCCACGATCTGATCAGATCGCTCAGCAAGAGCGAGAAGCGGTTCTTCAAACTGCACAGTGCGTTGCAGAGCGGACCGAAGAACTACCTCAAGATCTTCGAAGCGGTCGACAGGCAGGAGGTCTACGATGAAGAGGAGTTGAAGGGGCTGTTCAAGGGTGAGACCTTCATCAAGCACTTCCCTTCGGAAAAGAACCACCTCTACAAATTGATCCTTAAGGCCCTCAGGGCCTACCATGCGGAGAGCAGCGTGGCAGGCATCCTGAAGCAGGAGATCAAGAACATCGAGATCCTCTACCAGAAGGCGCTTTATCGCGAGTGCAACAAGCTGCTGCATCGGGCCAAGCGCCTGGCCCGCGACAACGAGAAGTTCTACTACCTCTTCGAATTGATGAACTGGGAGAAGACCTTGCTGGAGGAGGCTTACGAAAGCGGCGAGTTCACCAAGGACCTGGATGCGTTGATCGAGGAGGAGCGCGAGGTGATCGAGAAATTGCGGAACCTGGCTGCCTACCACATCCTGTACAGCAAGATCAACTACGTGTTCCGCAGCGGGGGGTACGTGCGGAACGAGGAGGAGCACGCGATGGTGGAGGAGATCCGCGAGCATCCGTTGATCAAGGGCAAGAACACGGCGTTGAGCAAGCGTGCGGCGACCATCTGCTATTACACGCAAGGATTCTGCAATTGGGCGAAGCGGGATTGGAAGACCAGCCTGGAGAAGTTCGAACGCGTGAAGGAGATCCTGGACGACCGACCGGACATCAAGGCGGACCTCACACGCCGGTACATCCGCACGTTGCAGTATATCATCAACTGCCGCATCGAACTGGGCGGGTTCCAGGCGGCCCGGGAAGGCATCAAGGCATTGCGAGGACTTGGCGATGCCAGTGGCTTCGGCGGCACCGACGTGGCCGTGCAGGTCTTCACGGCCGGCTACCTCAGCGAACTGCGCTTGCTGGACCGCATGGGCGAGCATGCGCGGGCCCTGGAACTGGTGCAGCCCGTTCTGCAGGGAATGGATGAATTCCGCTCCCGACTGCACAAGGAGCATGAACTGGAGTTCTGGTTCAGTCTATGCTGCGTGCACTTCGGGGCGGGGGAGGTGAACCGGTCGCTGTTCTGGTTGAACAAGGTGCTCAACGACAACGAGCCCACGCTGCGCCAGGACATCTTCACGTTCGCGCGCCTGATGAACCTGGTGGTGCACTTCGAACTGGGCAACCTGGAACTGCTCGAGTACATCTCGCGCAGTACGCAACGGTACCTCACCAAGCACCACCGGGCCTACGAGATGGAGGCGGTGCTGATCGAGCACATCAAGAAACTGGCCCGCACCTCCGTGCCAAGCGCGCGGCGCGAGCTGTACAAGTCGCTCCAGGATCGCATTGTGCAGCTCATGAAGGACCCCAAGGAAAGTCTCGTGCTGAAGTACTTCGACCTGCTCAGCTGGGTCACATCGAAATCGGAGGGTATCCCGTTCAGCGAAGCGGTGCGGCGGCGCGCCAGGCAGGATGCCGCCAAATGACGAAGGGCCCTCCGCTCGGCGGAAGGCCCCTCGTTCGAACGAACGGTACCCGGAGGAACGGGTCCGCTCAACGGTCCTGTGATGCGAGTTCCTTCACTTTCACCACTTTGAACTCGGTGCGGCGGTTGGCCTGGTGCTCTTCTTCCGAGCACGTCACGCCGTCCTTGCACTTGTTGGTCAGCACTTCCTCCCCGTACCCTTTGGCCACGAGGCGGTCGGGCGAAACGCCGGCGCGGATCAGGTAATCCACCGTGGCGTTGGCGCGGGCATCGCTCAAAACCAGGTTGTACACGTCGCCACCACGGCTGTCCGTATGCGAGCTCAATTCGAAGGTGAGTTGCGGGTTATCGTTGAACACGCGGACCAGTTTGTTGAGCTCCGAGGCGGCATCGGGTCGGATGTCCCACTTGTCGTAGTCGAAGTAGATGTTCTCCACCACGAACGACCGGTTCATCTCCACCGGCTTCATTCGGAATTCCTCGCTGAAGAGCTTGCTGGCGGCCATACCCTCCGTGCTGATCTCGCGGGTCTCGCTCAGCATGCCTTCGTGGCTCACCTGCAGGCGGTATCGGCTGTTGGGGTCCATGCGGAAGCGGAACTTGCCATCGTTCGCGGTGATCATGGAGGTATCGGAATCCGTTTGCAGGTTCGTGAGTACCACCTGCGTGTTCGGCATGAACTCGTTCCCCGTCTCGTCGAACACGAGACCCTCGACCATGAACACCGGCTCCTGCACGAAGAACTGGTGGATCCGGTCCGTGCCCGTGCGATCGCTGCTCAAATAACCGCTCTTGCCGTCGCTGTTCATGGTGAAGGCGAAATCGTCGAACCGTGTGTTGATGGGATAGCCCATGTTCTTCGGCTCCGCCCACCCTGTTCCTTCGCGGTTACTGACGAAAATGTCCAGACCGCCCATGTTCTGATGGGCCGTGCTGCTGAAGTAGAGCGCTTCGCCCACCACGGTCGGGAACAATTCGTCGCCGGGGGTGTTGATCGTGGGACCGAGGTTCTCCGGCGTACCCCATCCGTCCCCGTTGTTCACACTGCGCCAGAGGTCGCTGCCGCCGATGCCGCCCGGGCGATCGCTCGCGAAATAGAGCACGCGGCCGTCCGCGCTCAACGCCGCATGGCCGGTGGAGAAATCACTGCCGTTGTAGGCGAATTCGCGAACGTCCGCCCATTCGTTCCGTTCGTTCAGGGTGGCACGGAACAACTTCAGGTGGCTCACGTCGTCACGATCCTTCTGCAGGCGGTAGGTGTAGTAGTTGCTCCGCGTGAAGTACATGGTGCGCCCGTCGGAGCTGAACACGGCTGGCCCTTCATGGAAGGGACCGTTCACCTCGCCGCCGAGCGGTACCGCCTTTTCCCAGGTCACGGCGGTGTGCTTCTGCACGAAGTAGAGGTCCAGGAAGCTCTGGCCGTTCCAGGGGTTCTCTCGTTGGATGCCGGGTGGTTGGTCGCCTGCCACCACGATGCCGTCCTTGTATGGCACGGCGCAGAACGCACTGCCCGTTCCGGACATCGGCACCTCGCTCACCACGTAGCGCGAAGTGTCCGCATAGAACGCGATGTAGGACCGGCAGCTGGCCAGCAGGTCCTGCGCCACGTGGTCCTCCGGGTCCGTGGAAAGCACGTTCATGAACTGCTCCTCGGCAGCGGGCATGTCGTTCAATGCCATGAGCACCTGACCGTAGCGCAGGGCTTGCTCGCCTTCCAATGCCGAGGTGCTCGAGGCACGCTCGTACCAGGCGGCGGCCTGTGTCATTTCGCGATTGCGTTTATGGGCATCGGCTGCGCGCAGCATGGCCTCGTGGTTTGCCTGTACCTGCGCGGGATCCGTCGCTTGGCCCAGGGCACGGTCATACAGCACGGCCGCCTTTTCGTAGGCCATGCGCTCGTAGGCCTTGTCGGCCTGCGCCAGGCGAACGGTGGTGCATGCGCCCAGGAAGGCCATGCAACCGAGGGGTACGATCGTCCTCTTCATCGTGCTTCGCATCAGAAGTATCGCGGTGTCTTGATCTTGATCGGGTCGCGGCCCAGGTCCAGGCTCAGCATCACCTCATGCGAGCCGCGGGAGTAGGCGTTCAATTCGCTGGTCGTGAGGTCGTAGGCGTATCCCGCTCGGAGCATCTGGTTCACCTTGTATTCGAGCATGCCCACCACGGCGTCGCCGGTTCGGTAGCCTGCACCGAACCAAAAGCGCTCCTTGTACAGCACGTTCAGGTTCAGGTCCACTTCGATCGGTGCGTGCGGTTCGAACTTGATCAGCGTGGAGGGCTTCAGGTCGAAGTACTCGTTGATCGGGAACACACGGCCAGCGTTGAGGTAATAGTGGCGGGAGAAATAGTGCTCCATCGCGTTCTCCACGTCTGCGGTGATCGCCTCGTCCGCCGCGTACAACGTGGGCACGCTAAGCCCGATGTAGCCGAACTGTTCGTAGTAGTACATGCCGAACCCGAACTTGGCGA
>CAZFAW010000015.1:0-1469 GCA_964517015.1 uncultured Chryseobacterium sp. | reverse complement strand
TGTGCGCGGGCCCCGGCCATCGAGCCGATGACCGTTGTACAGAGCAGGATCTTCTTCAGGTGCTTCATGGTTCCGTTCTTTGATGATCAACGACGCAGGTCCACATAATCCTGGAGTTCGATGTCCACGGTTTCGCCGTTCCGGCCGCCCATCAACCGCACCATTACGAAGTAGGTGCCGTTGGCAAGGGGTTCGCCCATCAGGTTCTCGCCGCGCCATTGGTTGCGGTAGTTCAATTGCTCGAACACCACGTTGCCCCAGCGGTTGAACACCACCAACTTGTTGTTCGGGTAGGCGTCGAGCCCCTGCACCACGTAGGTGTCGTTCTGCCCATCGCCATTGGGGCTGAAGCCGGTGGGCAGCCGCAGGTCGCTGGGTTCGGTGAGCACCACCGTGATCATCGCGCTGCAGCCGTTCGCATCGGTTACCGTCAGTGTGTACGTGCCGGCGCCAATACCGGTCAGGTCGCCCGTGACCGCACCGTTGCTCCATTCGTAGGTGTAGGGTTCGACACCTCCGCTCACCGAGGTCCCGATGGAGCCGTCGGTGGCCCCCATGCTGCTCACGTTGTGGCTGCCGTAGTGCGAAACGACGGTGTCGATCGTGATGTTCGAGCCGGCGAGAATGGTGAAGGTGCTGTCCCATGTGCACCCGTTGGCGTCAGTCACCACCACCTGGTAGTCGTCCGGCGAAAGACCGCTCAGGTCCTGCGTGTTGTCGCCGTTGCTCCAGGCATAGGTGTACGGCGCGGTCCCGTTCAGCACGGTCAGGTCGATGGCGCCGTCGGCTTCGCCGGCACAGAGTTCATGGTTGAGCGTGGCCATCACGTCCAGCCCGGGTGTGCCGCCCACGGCGGTACTCGTGCTTGCGGTGCAGCCGTTCAGGTCGGTCACGGTAACGCTGTACGTATCCGGTACGAGGCCGTTGATGTCCTCGGTGTCCGCACCGTTGCTCCAGAGGAACGAATACGGCGCACTTCCGCCCGCGATGGTCAGGTCCACTTCGCCGTTCGGCGAACCGCACGCTGCAGCCGTGGGGGTGGTGGTGAGCAGGAGCGGAAGCGGTTCCAGGAGCTCCACGCATGCCTGTGCGGTACAGCCGTTCGTGTCGGTCACGCTGGCGCAGTAGATGCCTGCGAACAGGCCGGCGATCGCGGTGTCGGTGCTGCTGAAGCCGCCGGGTCCCGTCCATACGATGGCGTAGGGCGCTGTTCCGCCGGAAATGGCCGGGGAGATGCTGCCATCGCTCATGCCTGCGCAAGAGATGTTCGTGCCGCCCGGGTAGGCGAAGGCGGTCAGGATCACGTTCACCGGTTGCGGCGATGTGATCTCGATGGGCAGCGCAAGCACACAGCCGTTCGTATCGGTCACGGACACCGTGTAGTTGCCGGCAGCAATGCCGCTCACATCTTCCGTGGTCGCGCTGAAACCTCCCGGGCCCGACCATTGGAACAGGTAACCGCCGTTCCC